>CANGGC010000211.1 GCA_947453125.1 Planctomycetaceae bacterium
GCCCGACGCGGCAGCGCCACCGCCAGGCCATACGCCTCCGCAGTCACTGCCGCGGGGCGCTCTTCCAGCGCCGATGCGGCGACTCTGCTGATTACCGCGGGGGGGGAATCGGGCCGACCTGCGGCCGCAACGGCCCCGTCACGGAGCGCCGGCGGTGGAGCCCATGAGCCGTCGAGGACGGCGTCCTCGGGCCAGTAGATGCGGAGGTAGAGCGAGAACGAGCCGGTGGGGGTGACGAGCCGGTTGGGGCTCGCCCGATCATCCCCGCCGGCAAGCGCCGGCCCGACGAGGATCGAGAGCGACCCGTCCTCCGCGAACTCGATCCCCGCGCTGTGCGACCCGATCGCATGGGGCCCGTCGCCCTCGGGGAGGGCATGCCGCTCGTCGTAAATCGTCAACGACCAGAAAGCCCGCGCCGGTGGAAGTGCCCCGGCGGGGAAGGTCAGGCGGTAGTGCTCCCCTCCTTCCAGCCGCTCTCCATGAGCGTCGAGATCGAGGTAGTAGTAGCGGGCCTCCTGCGACGTGTTCACGAAGACGTTCGACTTCGCCACCGCGGTGCGCGTGAGATAATCGCCACCGAACGAAGCGCCGTTGTCGACGGTGGTCCAGTGCCCCGGCAACGACCGGCCGACGTTGCGGAAATGGAACATCGGCTCGACGATGTCGCGATCCGCTTCGCAGGCCGCCGCGACAGCCTCCGCCGCGATCTCGGGGCGCATCTCCATCGCCCGAATGAGCCCGTGGAAGCGGGAATAGAGCGACTCCTCTCCCGGCAGCGGTGGCACCGCGGCGAGGACTTCCGGCAGCACCTCGAAGAACGACTCCGGCGAGACCCCCGCCTGATGCCGGCCACGGCTGGCGAGATTCGGCAGCCAACGCGACCGCGACCAGTCGTGGGTCTGCGGCGCCCCGTCGAACTCTGCGAGCGGATACGCCACGATCTGGTTGACCGCCGGCAGGGCGGCCAGTCGATCCTCCTCGGTGCCGTTGACGTGAACGCGCGGCAGGCAATAGCCGTAGCGGGTCGGGCAGTGGAACACCCCGGCGATCCCGGCCGGGATCGTGCCTTTCCAGTCAGGCCCGACGACGAGATAGCACCCCGGCTGCGTGCCGTGCATCCGCCCCACCCGGGCGAAGGCATCGGTGCGGTGGTCACCGAGCTGATAGAGCCAGAAGCGATCGCCGAAATCGGGAATCTGGATGACGACCGCATCGTCGGCGAGGTCGAACATCCCGAAGCCGTAGATCACGTCCTGATTCGCGCACGGGACAACGGTCGTCCGCGGGCGGATGATGTCGGTGAGCATCGCCAAGCGGTTGACCGGAGCAACCGGGATCCCGCCGCACCGCCCCGGGGCAGGCACGCGCTCGAGCGCCGAGCGGCACTGGTGGAGATAGACCAGCGCCCAGCCCCACACGTAGGCCTCTCGGGCGGTGCGGCGGAGTTCATCGAGCCCGACGCGATCGGCCACGGTGCCGTCCGCGATCGTGGCCCGAGGGATCGGCGTGGCGGAGAAGGCACGCGGCCCACTCCAGATCAGCGGAAGCGTGACGAATGCCAGGAGAACGGATGGCGGCAATCGGAACGACGTGGGTGCAGACATAATCGAAGCTCTCGGGACGGTGTGCGGTCGGTGGGCGCGGGACTTGGATCACCCCCGCGACAACAGCGATCCCGACGACACGAACATGTCCCGCTCATCCGACATCCTTTCCCGATTTCCAAGGAAGCTCGATCGTTGATCGACAAGCAGACCATTCAATATTTCGGGCGATTAGCAACGATATTCTCACCGCACCTGCCGGAGAACCGATTGGGGAGGTCGTGACAGTTGGAGTGTCGTTACGGCTCGCCCCCGCTGGCCTGATCCTCGTGGCGCTCTCGCTGGCCCTGGGGTGGGATCCGTGGCAACTCCGGCCACGAGGTCGAGGCCACGCTCCCCGGCGCGCTGGCCGCGATCGTCAACTGCCAGGCGGACGAAACCGATCCACGAGGGGTTTCCAGCACCGCTGATGCGGCCCTGCCGGGCTGCGTCCTCAGCCGGGAACCAGCCCCGGGCGGCCGTTCTCGATCCGGAAGCTCGCGGCGGTCGAGACCGTCCCGCCGGGCCTGTCGACGAAGTCGACGACCTCAAAGTCGGCGTGGACCGCCTCCGGGGTCACGCCGACGCGCACGTAGCCGCGTTGCTGGGAGTGGAATCTGACCACCGGATTCTCGGCGAGAATCGCTTCCTGGCTGGGAGGCGCGGCGGTGCCGTTGCCCCCCGACGAGATCGACGTGCCCACGATCTCCGCGGCAACCACGCGCGGTGGCCCCCCGTCGAAGTCAATGACGAGGTCATTGGCCCAGTGGCTGTGAATGTCACCGGCGAGGACGATGCCGTTGGCCTCCGGACGCGCGGCGATCGCCTCGAGGACGCGCCGCCGTTGCCGCTCGTAGCCGGGCCACTGATCCATGCTGTAAGCCTCCGGCGGGCCACTCGCCCGATCGATCCGCGCCATCATCACTTGCTGCGCGACGAAGTTCCAACGTGCCCCGGAGTCATGGATGCGGCCGAGGAGCCATGCCTCCTGCTCAGGCCCGGTGAGCGTGGCCTCCGCGCGAAGCTCTTCACCGCAGGGAGCCTTGATGCCGTTGCCGCAGGGCTGATCGGTGCGGTATTGCCGTGTGTCGAGAATGGCGAACTCCGCCAGGGAGCCCCAGCCGAGACCGCGGTAGAGCTTCATGCTCGGGCCGTTGGGGAGGTTGGCCACGCGCAGCGGTAGGTGCTCCCAATAGGCGCGGTAGCCCCACGCCCGCCGCTCGAGCAGCCCCTCCGGGGTGCTCCCTTGAAGGGCGGGGAAAACCCCGGCGTAGTCGTTCTCGACCTCGTGATCGTCCCAGGTGACCACCCACGGGCATGCCGCATGGGCCGCCTGGAGAAGCGGGTCGGTCTTGTAGAGCGCGTGCCTGGCACGGAAGCCGGCCAGCGAGTCGGTGGGCGGGCCATGACGGCGGGGCTTCTTGTCGCGCGCGGGATGCTCGTAGATGTAGTCGCCAAGATGGAGGATGAGATCGAGATCGTCCTCGGCCATCTGGCCATACGCCGTGTACAGCCCCTCCTCCCAGTTCTGGCAGGAGGCCATCCCGAATGCCAGCCGCTCCGCGGGCCTGTCGGAGGCGGGAGCCGTTCGCGTCCGTCCGGTCGGGCTGGTCGCTGCGCCGCAAGCGAAGCGGTAGAAGTACCACCGCGCTGGGGCGAGTCCGTCCACCTCGACATGGACAGTGTGGGCCCAATCGGGGGTGGCGGTGACGGTGCCGCGGCGGATCCCCTTCGTGAACGCCTCGTCGTCGGCGATCTCCCACGACACCTCGACTGCCTCCTCCGGCATCCCCCCATCGGCCTCGAGCGGCTTTTGCGCCAGCCGCGTCCAGAGGACCACCCCGTCCGGCGTGGGCTCGCCACTGGCGACGCCGAGCACGAACGGATCGGCGGAGAACGACGGATTGGCAAGCACGCGCCCCTCGGCCCGCGACGCCCACACGGCGGCAGCGGCAAGCGAGGTGGTGGTGAGGAAGCGGCGCCGCGACCGGCTCGCGGAGAAGGGCTCGGCGGGGAAGCGCATGGGAGACTCTCCTGGAGAGGAGCTGTCCATGCTATCAGCCGCATCCATCACGTCCCACGATGCTCACCGGGAACGCACGAGGGATCTCGGGATCCCGGCGGCGAAGGATCGTCAGGATCAGGCCGCCCGATCGCCGGGCGGTGACTGGGCCGCGGGCAAAAGGCTCTGGCCCGAGGGCCCGATCGGCGGGGCCGATGTCACCGGCGACTCGCCGAAGTAGTACTTCTTCGCGTCGGGGTTGTTGAGGACCTCGTCGGCGCTACCGTGGCAGAGCACCTTGCCAGCCCGGATCACATAGCTGCGATCGGTGATGGCGAGCGTCTCGCGCTCGCGATGGTCGGTGATGAGGATCGAGATCCCGTCGTCACGGAGCTTGACGATGATCTTCTGGATCGAGTGGATGGTGACCGGATCGATGCCGGTGAACGGCTCGTCGAGAAGGATGATCCGCGGGTTGGTGACGAGGCAGCGGGCGATCTCGAGCCGCCGCTTCTCGCCGCCGGAGAGTGCCCCTGCCCGCGACTTGCGGATGTGCTGGATCGAGAACTGCTCGAGGAGCTGCTCGCAGCGCTCGCGGCGCTCCTTGCGAGTCATCCCCACCAGCTCCATGATCGCGAGCAGATTCTGCTCGGTGGAGAGCTTGCGGAAGACGCTCTGCTCCTGGGCGAGGTAGCCCATGCCGCCATCGCGGGCGCGCTTGAACATCGGCCAATGGGTGATCTCCTCGTCATCGAGGAGGACTCGGCCCGCGTCGGGGATCACCATCCCGCAGGTCATGCGGAAGCTCGTCGTCTTGCCGGCGCCGTTGGGCCCGAGAAGGCCGACGATCTCCCCCTGCTCGACATGGAAATCGACACCGTCTACCACCCGGCGCCGGCCGTAATTCTTCACCAGGCCTTCGACCTGCAGCAGCGGCATCGGGATCCCCCCTCGGCAGGGATGAGTTTTTCCAACGGACGGCTATCGCACCGGCCCCATCCTGCCGAAGTTCGGCCATGAGGGCAACCGCAACTCGACCGGGTTTCCCCGCACCCGGAAGCGGATTGGCACGGCCCAACTCGGGTACCAGGCGTGCGGCCAGAAGATCGTCAGGGCCTTGCCGACAATCAGATTGCGATCGACATGGTGCCCCTCGAGCCACAGCCGGCTGTCCTTGCTCGCCGCCGAGTTGTCACCGAGGACGAAAAACTGATCGGCCTCGAGCGGAAAATCGAGCCGGGGCTTCTCGATCATGCCGCCGACGGCGCTGATGCCGTCGGCTCCGATGTAGAAGATGTCGCGCAGGACCCGCACCTCGGAGAGGCGGACCGCGGCGCCGATCGCCGTCACGCCGGCCGGTGCGAGGTCGGAGACCGTGTCGGAGCCGGGGCGCGGCTCTTCCTTCACCGGCTTCGCCACCGCGGCGACATCGATCGGCGTCGCCCACGCCGTCGGTGCGTCAAACTCCACCCTTCGGCCGTCGATGAACAGAGAGAGCTCATCGTCGACGTTGGCAAACAGGACCGTCCACTTCCCCCGGCCACTGAGCTTCGTCGCCGCCTTCGGTCGCGCGCCGACGAGGAACGGACTGACGAGTTCGACGCTGCCGGCGGAGAGATCGATCCGAGCCTCGTGACGGCGTCCCCCCTCGACGAGATCGAGGATGACGGTGCCACCGTCGCCACGGCTCTCTAGGCGCGTCTCCACCGCCAGATCCCCTACCCAATGGGAGCGAGTTGGAAGAGCGTTGTAGGGCTGGAAGTCGTCGATGAGCAGCGGCGACAACTCGCCGTCGACCCGGCCGCCGGCCCCAATCTCCTCCCAGTCGTCGGACGTCGGCATGAAGTGGCGGTAGCGGAGCGTAGCCGGGCCGTCTCCCTGGGCGTCGACCGACCAGGCCCGGCCGCCGTCGTCGGTCGACCACCGGGGTGCGGCCGCCGGGCCCCAGTCGCTCCACCGCAGCGGCCAGCCTGCCTTTGCCAGGCCGTCGGACTCGTAGCGGGAATCGTGGACGCACTGGAGCATGGCAAGGAGCTTGGCCGTCGGCTTGCGGGCGATCGTCGGCTCGGCCGCGTCGCGGCTGGTCCAGATATCGC
>CANGGC010000212.1 GCA_947453125.1 Planctomycetaceae bacterium
CGACAGGAGCCGGCGGCGCTTCTCCCCCCGCCGGCGCCGGCGGGGCCGGGCCGCCGTCGGAGGTGGAATCGGCTGCCGGCGGCGCGTCTGCCCCAACCGGAGCGTCAACGGCCGGGGCTTCCGGCGCCGCGGCCGGCTCGGGCGTCGGCTCGACGGGAGGGGGCGTCGGCGCGGAGCGGGGTCTTGGCGGTCCGAATGCCGCTCCCCCGCCGGCACCGAACGGCAATCCTCCCCCGGGCGGCCCGGCGTCGGCGGCATCCGTCCCCTTCGGCTGCAAGACGGCGGCACGATTGAGGTGGATCTTCGCGTATTCCTTCGTCGGCACGATGTAGTACCAGTCGGCAAACCGGGCATTCAAATCGCGGACGCGGCGCTGGGCCGCCTTCACCTTCGCGTCGTAGTCGTCCTGACGACGCCGGTTCTCGCGTTCCACGGCGCGACGGGCCTCGAGCGCCGCCTGCGCCTTCGCCTCGGCTTCATCGGCCGCCTTGAGCTGATCGGCGGCCCCCTTCTCTCCCCCCTCGGCTGCGGCTTGCTCCGGCGCCGGCGCATCCCCCGGAATCTCTTCGAGCACGGGCTTCTCGAGGAGGCTCTCGTTGAACCTGGCCATGACGAGGAGATACCGCCCTGTGGCATCGTCGGCGGCCACGTCCTCGCCGCTGCCGGTGCCAACGGAGGTGCCGGCACCGAAGCGGAGGACGTACTCGACCCCATCCTTCATGCCGACGATCGTCTCGCCATCGGTTGAAAGGATATCCCCCGACTTCAGCGGCAGGAAGCCTCGCTGCTGCATGGAGCGGACCGCCTCCTCGTCGGCGGTGAACTTCTCCTCGGCCTTGAGCTCGGCCGACAATCCGGCCGGCTTGCGGACAACGTCGACGATCTTCAGGTCGCCCAAGGCGTTGCGGAGATCATTGAGCCGCGGCGACGCGAGTTCCTCCGCCTCACCGAGAGTCTCGAGCTTCGCCTCGGCCCCGCCACCGAAGGCCTCGAGCCGAGCGAGCGTCCATCGCTGATCCTTGTCGTCGTACGCGACCTCGATCCGATCCTTGCGGTTTTGCTCGACTCGGATCCTTCCCCCCGACTCGACCGCGCCGAGCGAGTAGTCGTCGAGGATGGCCCGCCGCACGTCCCACGGCGAGAGCTTGAGGAGATCCTTCTCGATCCAATCATCGAAGCGGGTCGTGAACTTCGACGTGTCGATTTCGACGCGATAGACCGGGTCCTGACCGGCCTTCCGCACGAAGCGGAGCTTCTTCCCCCCGGCAGCGGACGTTCCCGGACGCTTGTCCTCCTTGCCGACCACGAGCCGCGCGAGCTTGTTGCCGCCGGCATCGCGGATCTCGATGAGCTCACCGACCCCCACCATCCCCGGCTTGATCTTCTCCGGATCAGGCTCGATGACGCCGTACGTCTCGTGATCCGCCGCGGACGAACTGACCACGTCGAGCGATTCCAGGTCGACCAATTCCGTCGCCGCCGCGGCGAGATGATCCCTGGCGTCGGCTGGGTAGTTTTGATGCGACGGGAGCACCCACACCCCGCCGGCCTGCACCACCTTGAACGGCTGGAGCGTCGCGAGTTCCTCGTCGTACTTCACCACCTCGAGGCTGGCTGCCTTCTGGACGTCGGTGAGCTCGGGGAAGAGGATCCGCTCGGCCTCCGGCTTGACCTCACGGCTCTGATAGCGCGGCTGCGCCAAAAACCCGAGGAGGAGCATGCCCGCACCACCGAGGAGGAACAGAGAAGTTCGCCCCCAGATGCCGCGCGACACCCCGCCGGCGTCCTCCTCCACCCGGCGACGCACCCTGGCACCGGCTTCCCCGGCAGGCAGGGGCGGATGGACGTCGCTGCGATCGTGATGATTCCGGGCCTTGTGGTCGTCTGCCATGATCCTTCTCTCCGGGGAACTGTCCCGTGTCGGTCGGCTTTCGTGTCGGTCGGCTCTCGTGTCGCGAGGACCGCCGGCCGTCGTCGCTCACCGCAACCGTGTCTTCGCCACGCCCTCGCGCTCCTGGGCCCGCCGTCGGAAGTAGACAAAGAACGCCACCACCAGCGGCGGGATCGGCGGCAGGAGCACCGCCAGCCACTTCTGCCGGTCCTGTTCCTGACGGACCTTGCCCCCGAGTTGACGCTCGACCTTCTCCATCTCGATGTCCCGCTGCCGGGTGAGCTGCTCGGTCTTTGTCTCCAGCCGCCGCTGGGCCAGCGCCCGCTTCGCAGCCAACTGTTGCATCATCTGCATCGTGGCTTGAGGATCGGCGTCGCCGGTGGCCTCGAGATCCTTGATCTTCCGCTCGAACTCTCCGACCTCCTTCTCGAGTTGGCCGTTGGCCTCCCGCTCGGCAAGGTCGCACTGCTCGATGAACTTCTGGCGCTCCATGTCCGCCTGCTCACGGGCATCGGCGACGGTCGCCTCGATGCGTTCGAGCGTGCGGTGCTTCGGCTTTCGTTTGCGGATCTCGAGAAACCGGTCGTCACCGGCGAGCGAATCGAGGATGTTGAGGGCGAAGGTGACGTTGTCGAAGTCGAGCCCGAAGACCTCGTCCGGACGGTTGCGGAGGCCGAAGATCCGGCCATCGAGGAGATCGATATCGGCAACGATGACGGCCTTGACCGGGGCCCCCTCGGAGCCCGCCGGGGGCCGGCGCTCGATCGCTGCCGCCAGCACCATCGCCTGCTTTCCCTGCTTCTCGAAGACCTGCAGCTGTGCCATGTCGCCGCGGTTGCGCATCACCTGCTCGACCTCGATCGTCCCGGAACGAGTGCTCGTCTGGACCAGCGGCGTCCAATCGACATCGGCCGTGTCATCCCTGGAGACGGCGCCGGGGAAGGGGAAGAGAACCTCCTGGAGGCCGGAGGTGACGGCACTGGTTTGGCTGAACGAATCGGCCAGCCCCGAGCCCATGCCCAGATCGTTGTCGATGAAGACGAACTCATGGGGCATCTGCAGCTTCGGGTGGGGGTTGTAGTCCTGCCAGATGACGAGCGATCCCGCTCCCATCTGTCCCATCTCGGGCCGCCCCTCCCGTGCGGCCGGCTTCGCGCCAAGCACCTGCCAGAGGAGCCCGATCTCCCCCTTCGGCTGGGCCTGCGGCTGGAACATCGCCATCGGCCCGCCGGGGCCGCGCCGCGGCTGGTCGGTCCCCGGGACACCCGTCATGAGAACGGGGAGCGGATCCTCGAAGATCGCCACCGGCTGGCCATCCCGCACCGCGGCGACCAGGTGGGCCATCTGTTCGGGACCGAGGGTCGAAGGCTGCACCGCGAGGAGGACGTCGTATTTTTCGGTGATCGGCGCCGAGGCATCGACTTGGACAACGTCGTACTGCTTCTCGAGCTCATCCACGATCGCCTGCCGTTGACGCTGCTGGCCGGTCATCATGTCGAAGCCGCCAAAGAGATCGGCGTCGGTCGTGAGGACGCCGAGGCGCTTCCGCCCCTCGTTGCCCACGGTGGAGATCGAGCGGATGAGCTCGTACTCGACCGGAGTCCCCTTGTCGAAGAACGGCACGACGACCTTCTCGAGCCCGCTGGTGAAGGCACAGCCGAGGAAGATGTCCTCGTCGCGGTAGGTGCCGCGCACGCGAGACATGACCTTCACAGGCTCGATGCCGAACTGTTGCCGGGCCAGGGCCGCAGCATCGGTCTTCGGCTCCGTCGACACCACCTGCACGTTCACCTTGCCCCGGCCGAGGCGCTCGAACTGACGGAGCATGTTGAGGAGCGTCAGCCGCGTCTGCGTGTATTCCTCGGGGACGCTCGGGCTGACGTAGGCAGTGATCTCCACGGGGCGGGGAGGATTGAACTCCGACAGGAGCCGGCGGGTGTCGGCCGAAAGGGAGCTGATCTGCTCCGCGGAGAGGTCTTGGCGGACATCCATCGCCCGACAGACGAGCACCGATCCCAGCGCTATCCCTGCCAGGCCGAGGGCCCGCATCGCGAAATGAACACCGAGTTTCGCGCCGTCGCGGCGGCCCGTCCAATGGCGGCGACCGATGAGCACCATGGCGATGTAGAGCGCGACGGCCACGATGCCGAGGAAGAACGCCACCGACGAGAGGCTGACGATCCCGCGACCGAAGTCGGAGAAGTTCTCGGCCAGGCTCCAGGTCCGAACACGGTCGGCCAGCTTCGGATCCATGACCGTCACCGCCTGGTCGGCCACGGCCAGCGGCGCGTTGAGGATGAGGCCGAGGATGAAGGCGACGGTGAGGTTGCTCGTGAGGAAGCTCGCCACCATCCCGATCGCGAGCATCGAGAGCCCGACGAACCAGTATCCGAGGTAGTTGGCCAGGAACAGGCCCCCGTCGGGGGTGCCCCAGCGCAACAGAATGATGAGGTTGCAGATGCAGGAGAACATCAGGGCAACGGTATAGATCCCGACCGTGGCGAGGTATTTCCCGAACACCACCTCCCAGTCGCTCGCCGGGATCGTGAGGAGCAGCTCGTCGGTGCCCTGACGGCGCTCGTCGGCCCACACGCTCATCGTGATCGCCGGGATGAAGACGAGGAGGATGTAGGGAAGATAGCGGTTGAGCTGATCGAGGTTGGCGAGATTGGAATTGAAGAATTCCGGCGGCCAAAACGCCGCGAGCGACCCCAGCAGCACGAACACGCAGATGAAGACGTAGCCGGTGGGACTGGAAAAGTAGGCGACGAAGTTCCGCTTGAACACCGCGTCGAGAACGTGCCAGTTCATGTTGCTTCCCCGGACAGACTGTTGAACAGATCGGTTGGTTAGTTGTCGATCGAGGCGGCCATTCCCCGACGGGGCTCCGCCGGTCGGAGTCGGCCCTGTCTCGCAGGGAACACCGCGGCCTCGCCGGTTGTCATGACGACCGGGTCATCTCGTAGAAGCGTTCATCGAGCCCGCGGCCGTCACGGACGAGATCCCCGGGCGTACCGTCGAACCGCTTCCGCCCCTCGGCGATGAGGATCACGCGGTCCGCCAGCGCGTCGACTTCCTGGAGGATGTGCGTGGAGAGGAGGATCGTCTTCTTTTCGCCGAGCCGGCGGATCGTCTCCCGGACCTCGCGAATCTGGTTGGGATCGAGCCCGCTGGTCGGCTCGTCGAGGATCAAGACGTCGGGTTCGTGGAGGAGCACCTGCGCCATGCCGACGCGCTGCCGGTAGCCCTTGGAGAGCTTCGAGATCGCCTTACCGATCACACTGCCGAGCTGACACTGCTTCACCACCGCCTCGATCCGCTCCTCCTTCTGCCGCTTCGACATGCCGCGGGCATCGGCGAAGAACTCGAGGAGCGTGCGCGGCGTCATGTCGGGATAGAGCGGGCCATTCTCCGGGAGATACCCGAGCCTGGTCGCCCCGGCGAGCCGGTCGGTCGACATGTCGTGGCCGGCGATCCGCGCCGTCCCTGCCGAAGGGGCCAGGTACCCGGTGAGGATCTTCATCGTCGTGCTCTTGCCCGCCCCGTTGGGCCCGAGGAACGCCACGACCTCGCCCCGCGGCACGCGGAACGAGACGTCCTCGACGGCAATGAACGGGCCGTAATACTTGCAGAGGCCATCGGCCTCGATCATGGCTTCTCCGCCAGGGCTGTTCGATTCAGACATGGCTGATTGGCTGTAGGGCGGGTGAGGGTGGATCGGAAACGACACATTCTTAGGTGGGAAGCCCCCACTGGGCAATCCCCCGTCCCCCCCGGGCTCGGCCGCC
>CANGGC010000213.1 GCA_947453125.1 Planctomycetaceae bacterium
CGGTGCGATTCCGGGACGGCCCCGCCGCTGTGACCGGGCAGGACGACCGTTGTCATCGATGCCATTGCGTTTCTCTCCCCCCATGTGACACGGGAGGAGCGGACGTGAGAAGGCGACAACGTCGGCCCGGGAGTCAGAAGACCTACCAATCGTCCCAGGAGCGCGTGACTGCTGCGAGGGCGGCACCACGGGCACGTCCCGCACGCGCGGGGCGGTTTCGGAAGGAGTCGGCGAGGATCCCGGTCCGGATCGCGTCTGCGATTGGCTGCGCGTTTGGTAGTGCGCTTGGCAGTCCGCGGGCGGGGCGTGGGAACGGGATCAGCGTCGGTAGGGCGGGGCCCGGCACCGCCCGAGGAGGCTTTTCATGATTGGCTCGTTGTTCGCTGCGCTCCCCGTGCGCCCGTTGGTCGCCCCCGTGGGCTTGGCCGTCGTTGGTTCGCTGATTCCCGTTGGCATTCCGCCGGCCCCGCGCCGACCGCGGGCCTTCACCCTCGTCGAACTCCTCGTCGTGATCTCGATCATCGGGGTCCTCCTCGGGCTCCTCCTCCCGGCCGTCCAGGCGACCCGAGAAGCCGCCCGCACGGTCGCCTGCTCGAGCAATCTCCGCCAACTCGGCCTGGCCGTGCAGCTCTTCACCGACGCGCAGCGCGGCCGGCTGCCGCCGCTGAAGCTCGACGACGCCCGGCGAATCGCCGGCACGCTCGCCGGCGAATATCCCTACCCCGGCAGCAGCCGCTATTGGTTCGGCACCGTCTCGGCAGACCCGGTCGGCGGCGACGAGCAGGTCGACTTCACCACCGGCTTTCTCACTCCCTTCATGGAAGGGAACGTTGCCGCTTACCAGTGCCCGTCGTTTGGCCGCTCCGAGATCGACGGCCTCACGTACGGCGCGATGTGCAGCGGCTTCGACTACAACCCCGCCCTCGGGCCGGGGACGGTGATCGGCTACGACGCCGACTACACCCCGAAGCTCGAAGAGACCGACCGACGCTTCAAGCTCGCGAGTGTCCGTGAAACGCAGCGGACGATTGCTTTCGCCGACAGCGCCCAGGTGCGTTACGACCTGAAGTTTCTCGAGAACCTCGGTGGCCTCGTCCCCCCCAGCGGCAATTTCCCTACCGTTCACTTCCGTCATGCCACGCAGGCCAACGTCTGCTTCCTCGATGGCCATGTCGAGCAGCGGCCGTGGAAGTTTGCCGTCGATGTCCCCGGCGACACGTATCTCACCGCCGAGCAGGCGGCGCTCATGGAGCGGAAGAAGCTGGGGTTTGTCTGTGACGGCGAGCCGCGCGACCCGGCCACCCGCGACGCCCTCTACGATCGCGATTGAGCCCGCGCGGGAATCAGCGAGCCCCTGATGCACGATCCCACCGACCACCAGCGGCGTGAGGCGGCGCTGGCATGCAATGCCCGCGCCTGGGACCGGCTGGCGACCGCGCACGCGGCGCTTGCCCGCCCAGCCGTCGACGAGGCCTTCGACGATCCGCGCCGCTGGCTGGGGAGCGGGGGGCCGACCGGGAGGCCGTGGCTCCCGGCGCGGCTCGATGGCCTCGAGCTCCTCTGCCTCGCGGCCGGTGGCGGCAAGCATGGCCCCCTCTATGCGGCGGCCGGGGCGCGGGTGACCGTCGTCGATCTCTCTCCGGCGATGCTCGCCCTCGACCGGCAGGTGGCCGCCGAACGGCGCCTCGATCTGGAGATCGTCCAGACCTCGATGGACGACCTGCGGATGTTCGCCACCGCCCGCTTCGATCTCGTCATCCATCCGGTGAGCACTTGCTACGTCCCCGAGGTCGGAAACGTGTTCCGCGAGGTGGCGCGGGTGACCCGGCCGGGGGGGCGGTATGTGAGCCAGCACAAACATCCGGCGAGCCTCCAGGCTGGCCTCGTCCCCGGCCCCGGCGGGCATTGGCAGCTCGAGCACCGCGCCGACCGCCGCGAACCGCTCCCTCCGGCACCGCCGTCGCGGCTCCGCGAGCCGGGGACGCAGGAGTTTTTCCACGGGCTCTCCGCGCTTGTCGGCGGGATCTGCGCGGCGGGGTTTGTCATCGAGGATCTCTGCGAGCCCGATCACACCCGGTCGGGGGCCGAGCCGGGGTCGTTTGCCGACCGGGCCGCCTTCCTCCCCCCATATCTCCGCATCCTCGCCCGTCGCGGTGATTGGGTCGCACCGCCGGTGGCCAAACTGCTGGTAGGCTAGGGCTTCCCTGGAGGAATGCCCCATGCTCTGCCTCACCGTCATGATCCTCGTCCGCGATCCGGCCGACGTTCCCCGCGTCCGAGACCTCCTCTCTCAGCAGCGGCGCGGCAGTCTCACGGAGCCCGGGTGTCTGAAGTTTGACGTCTACCACTCGACCGTCGAGACGCGCCGCTTCGTCCTCGTCGAGCACTGGGCGTCGGCCGAGGCCCTCGAGGCCCATCGCCTCGCCGAGGCCTACACGACGATCTACAAGCCGCACGTCCTACCGCTGGTCGACCGCGAGGGGCATCCCTCGGAACTTCTGGGGTGAAGCCGATGATCCTTCTCGTCGACAACTACGATTCCTTCACCTGGAACCTCGTCCAGCGGATCGGCGAGATCGCCGCCGGCGTGCCGATCGAAGTCCATCGCAACGACGAGATCGATTGCGACGGAATCGCCACCCGCGCGCCGAGCCATCTCGTCATCTCCCCCGGCCCCTGCACGCCCGACGAGGCTGGGATCTCCTGCAACGCCGTCCGCCGCTTTGCCGGTCGGATGCCGATCCTCGGCGTCTGTCTCGGCCACCAGGCGATCGGTCAGGTGTTTGGCGGCACAATCGTCCGGGCCAAGCGTCTCATGCATGGCAAGGTCGACCGGATCGAGCATTCGGGGCAGGGCCTGTTTACCGGACTGGAAAGCCCGCTTGAGGCGACGCGCTACCACAGCCTCGTCATCGATCCACCGACCCTCCCTCGCGAGTTTCATGTCGATGCCTGGTCGACCGCGCCCGACGGCACGCGCGAGATCATGGCTGTCCGCCATGCCACGCTGCCGGTCTATGGCGTGCAATTCCATCCCGAGAGTTTCCTCACCCCCGCGGGCTACGATCTCCTCCGCGCCTTCCTCGCAGTCGGCCCAGGCGGGATCCCGTCGGCTCTCTCGTCGGCCGCGGCCACTGCCTGAATCTCGAGCCCGTGATGCCACCGGAGGGGCGGGCTGCCGCTCGAAAAAAGGCGATGATCGATCTCGAAGCGGCGCTTTCCCATGTCGTTGCGGATGCCCGCCGCCTTCCACCGCGGCGCGTGCGGCTGGAGGAGGGGCGCGGGCTGAGGCTCATCGAGCCGATCGTCGCCGACGTCGATTCCCCGCCGTGGGACCGGGCGATGATGGACGGCTTCGCTGTCCGTTCGGCCGATCTTGTCGGCGATGGACGGTCGAGCGATGCGTCCGTATCGCTCGACGTTGTCGTCGATCTCGCGGCCGGCGATGCCTCGACGCTCGCGATCCGCCCCGGCTCCTGCGCCCGGATCATGACCGGGGCGCCGATCCCGGCGGGGGCCGATGCGGTCGTGCCGATCGAGTCTTCCGTCGAGGGAACGGCTGGGGTGCATGCCGGAGGGGTCGTCCGGCTTGTCGATCCGAAGTTTCGCGCCGGGCAGCATGTCGGCCTGCAGGGCTGTGCGTTTCGGGCAGGCGCCGAGGTGCTCCCGGCGGGCACGCTCCTCACGCCGGCAGCGGTCGGATTGGCGGCCGAGGCGGGGGCTACGCATGTCTTAGTGGTGCCCCGGCCGCGCGTGGCGATCCTTTCAACGGGGAGTGAGCTTGTTGCCGCCGATGCGGTGCCCCGCTTCGGTCAGACGCGCAATTCCAACGGCCCGATGCTCGCCGCGGCCGTCGCCGCCCTCGGTGGCGAGCCGGTGGCCCTCGGGACGGTCGTCGATCGGCCGGAGCCGCTCCGGGCGGCCGTCGCGCAGGGGCTCGCAGCCGACATTCTCCTCCTCTCCGGCGGCGTCTCGGCGGGCGATCTCGATCTCGTCCCAGGCACCTTCCGGGCTTGTGGCGTCGAGAAGATCTTCCACAAGGTCCGTCTCAAGCCGGGGAAGCCGGTGTGGTTTGGCATCTTCACGCGCCCCGGTGGGGGAGGGCGGTGCCTCGTCTTCGGGCTCCCCGGCAATCCGGCCTCGAGTCTCGTCTGCTTCGATCTCTTCGTCCGGCCGGCGCTCGCTTCCCTCCTCGGCTGGCCGCAGGGCCGCTTGTCTTTGCCGCGGCGGCGGGCGCGGCTGGCGGGGGCGGCGAAGGGGGCAGAGGATCGGCCGGTCTACGCGCCGTGCCGGCTCGAATCGGGCGACGATGGCAGCCTCGTCGCCCATCCGCTCCCCTGGACGGGCTCCTCCGATCTGGTCGGGCTTGCCGTTGCCGATGCCTATCTCGCGATTCCCGCCGGGGTCCGCCGTGCCGAGGCCGGGGACGACGTCGAGGTGGTGATGCTCCGCGACGATTTTGACGGGGCGTGAGACCGGGATCGGCGGGTGCGTGAGGGCTTGCCGATGAAAAAAAAGCGTGGTGCCCATCGCCCCCGTTTGCCGGAGCGGCCGTTTCTCACCGGCACGTGGACGTTTCCCTTTTCGCCCGGCGTGCGCGGTCGCACGGTGCTGCTGGCTGTGCTGGCGTTCGCGGTCGGTGTGCTTGCGCGCGAGAGCCTCCGGCTGATGGCAAGCGGAGACGGCCGGCTCTCGTTTCTCGGCGCGATGTTCACCGTGCTGACGGTGTTTGCCTTCGTGACCTTGTTCGCGGTGGCCGGGGCGTGTGCGCTTGCGGTCGTGGGGGACACGGCCAACGGCTGCGACCGGATCGTGCGTTGGCCGACCGCGGTGTTTCTCGACTGGATCGGCGAGACGTTTGTGATTGCCACCGGCGTCGGCATCAGCGTGGCGCCGCTTGTGGGCCTGGCCTGGATGTCGCGGCAGGCCGGAAGCCCGAGCGACGGCGGCGTGCCGGTGGGGTTTTTCTTCCTCTTCCCCGTCGTGCTCCTCTCGCTGCTCGAGAACGGCGCGCTGTTCGACGTCGTCTCGCTCCCCCTTCTCCGCACGTTCTGGGTGGCTCCCGGCGGCTGGGGGAGATTTTATCTCTCCACCGCTCTCCTCGTCCTCGCCGCGGCGACCATTTCGGTGCTCGCCATGCCGGCCGGCGGGGGCGGGCAACTGTGGGGAAACGCGGCGATCGCGGTCGTGAGCGTGATGTCGAGCCTGGTGTGGCTGATCTACTTCCGCCTCCTCGGCCGACTTGCTTGGTTCTGTGCCGACCGCACCGCAGCGGTAGAGGACGCAGCGGAGCTCAAGGCCGAACGTGACGCCGGAGTGCCAGAGGCAGACGCCGACGAGGACTGAAGGACCCTCACGTTTTCAAGCGGAGATCACGCAGACCGCTGCAAGAGGTTTCCAAACTCGCTTCGAGACAACGGCTCCGGCAATGGTTTGCCAGCCTCCTCAAACGTTTCGATGGCTTCCTCCACAAGCTCGCAGAGCTCGGCGAAGACCTGCTTGGCATCCTCACCATGGCAACCGCCGAGGAACAACTCCGGGCAGCTGCCGATGAAGCAGTTGTCTTCGTCCGACCACTCGACCACCTTCACGTATCGGTCGCCTTTCGCCATTGGTTCACCTCGTCGATGGCCTTCCGAACCGCTTTTTCGTGATATTGCCGA
>CANGGC010000214.1 GCA_947453125.1 Planctomycetaceae bacterium
GATACGGCGGGCATGCTGGAAGAGCTGCTCGTCGGTCCAGTCGGGATGTTGGGCTGCCGTCGCTGCGGCGACACGGTTGTGCTCGCGGACGAACAGCGTCTGGAGGGAAAGGAGCTCGGGATTCTCGTTGGCCCGGATGTCGCCGGCGAGGAAGAGCTTGGAATCGGCCACGACGTGGGCGTCGTTGGCATTCGCCAAGCCGGCAGTGTTGAAGGGGAGCAGCCCACCGGCGCTCGTCAGCATTCGTCCGCCGACATGCTCGCGGAGGGCAGCACTGCGGGTGGCATCGACGCCATAGATCTCCGAGCCGTCGATCCAGGCGGTGATGGCATTGGTCTGCTGGCGGGGATTGGACTTGGACATGCCGGTGGTCGGGTCGAAGGCCGAGCGTGACATC
Source organism: Planctomycetaceae bacterium (assembly GCA_947453125.1). Taxonomy (GTDB): domain Bacteria; phylum Planctomycetota; class Planctomycetia; order Pirellulales; family UBA1268; genus QWOP01. Next base: position 398 of record CANGGC010000214.1, read on the forward strand.
GCGATCGTTTTCGTGCCGGTGGCGGCGGGATCGAACCAGGCGTCGCCTTGGGGGACAGCGATCGAGAGTGTTTCCCGGGGGCTCGCGCTGCCGGTGAGATCGGTGTCGTGGGCGAGGAATTGCCCCCAGGCATAGGCCATCGCCGTCAGGTCGCGGCTGTTGGTGACGCCCCCCTCGGGGCTCGCAGCGAGGAGGTTACTGACGAGGCGGGCGCTGGGACGGTCGGCCCCGCTGGCGCTCGAGATGCCATCGGCGTAGGCAACCGGAGACTTCCGCAGGAGTTGCTCGCCGGTGCTCCCCCATTCCAGGTGCGCGAGGTTGTTGCCGGTGCCGTCGAGCGACTGCACCGGGAGGGGCAGGCCGGGGGTGACGGCCATCATCGACCGGGGCTCGAGCGGCTCGACGACCGCCAGGACGCGCCGCGTGGCGGTGTGACGGCGTGCACCACGGGCAGTCTCCCAGAGCCCCGAGCGGACGATTCGGTCGAGGCTTTCTGAGACGGTCGTTGCAAAAAGCGACAGCGGATTCCGGCCGTGGATGCGGGTCATGGTGATCGCCTCGTGCGAAAAGGGGGCCGCCTGCGGATGCCGCGGGCAGAGGGGGAGGGTGAAGGCCCCCCCACGGCACGACACAAGGCAAACGCCGTGCCGTCGCCGCGACCCTTTTCAATCGGGCTTTAATCAGGCCTGCCGGTGGCGCGACGGCGCAGCCATGCCACCGTGAGATCGGGAAAGTCGCTGAAGGCACCGTCGACGCCGGCAGCAAAGAGCGCTCCTTGGAGATCGTCGAAGGAGCCCGCCCAGGAGGGGAGCCGGTCGCGGCGGAGCGTGTAGGGATGGACGACGAGGCCGGCGGCGTGGGCCCGCTCGACAAGGTCGGTCGGCTTTCCTGCTGGGTCAAGGACCCGTTCAATCGGCGGGCCGATGCCGTCGGCCACCGTCGCGATCTCCGCCAAGCCCTCCGGCGTGACGAGCCGGTCCTGGTCCTTCCCGCCGATGAGCTGCACGAGCTTTCCCTGCCAGCCGAGATCGCCGCGGATCCTTTTCACCTCGTCGGCCTCGAAGCACTGGATGTGGCAGGGGTCTGCTTTCGTGGCGTAGCCATGGCGGTGGAGGATCTCGACAACGGCCTTGGCGATGTCGTGGCCTTCGGAGCGGTGCCAGGCGGGGGACTTGATCTCGGGGTAGATGCCGACGGTGCGGCCGGTGCTGCGGTTGATCCCGGCGAGAAAATCGAGCTCCTCCTCGAGCGTCACGATCCCAAACCGCGACTGCCCGCGCGGGAAGCGGTCGGCGTAGGTCTGTCGCCCGGTGGCGGGATCGAGCCGCTCGGTGAGGGAGAGGGTTTGCAGTTCGGCGAGGGTGAAGTCGGTGCAGTGGTGCTTCCCGTCGGCCCTGGCCCTTCCTGGGAACTTCACCGCAACGTCACTGACCGCATCGAGCGTCGTGTCGTGGAGGACGACCGGCACGCCGTCCCGGGTCATGACGACGTCCTGCTCGAGGGCGTCGGCCCCCTGGCCGTGGGCGAGTGCCTTGGCGGGGAGGGTGTGTTCGGGGAGGTAGCCACTGGCTCCGCGGTGGGCGATGACGATCGGCATGGCGGAAGGCTCGGCGGCAACGGTGAGGCGGGGAAGCAGGAGCAACGCGATCGCGGCCAGGGCACGGAGCCAGGGCCCGCGGAGCCCGGGCCAGGGTCGGGTGGGCATGTGCGAGTTCCGGTGGTGAGCAGGCTGAGAATAAAGCGATCCGCCGCTGGATATGGCGGCAGGCACCCCCCGAAAAAACTTGGGATTTTTCGGAGGTGATTCGCAGTGAGCGGATCGGGGAGCCTACCCGCCGCGTCACGGGAATCGTGTTAGATTGTGATCATCGTCGGCAGGAGCGGCTTCACGACCCGGCCGCTGTCCAATCTTCCGCGGATCCGCGGCTCCCCATGCCACTCCCCGCGCCGCTCGCTTTTGTCTGGTCGCAGCTCCGCCGGCTCGTGATCACCCCTTTCGACCCCGAGCCTGGGTTCGACGGTTATCTCGAACGGGCCCAGACCGAGTCGACCGACCGCGCCCAAGTCACCGTCGCCGTCCTCTCCGGGCGGGAAGCGCAGCGCCTCTTCGGCGTCCCGGTTAATCGCCGCGGCATCCAGCCGGTCTTCGTCCGCGTCGAGAACCGCTCCACCGACGGCCTCCGCCTCCAGGTCGTGAGCCTCGATCCCTCCTACTTCACGCCGCTGGAGGCGGCGAGCTTGTGCCACTTCTCGATCATCCGCCGGCTTTCCACGTTCGGGATCGTCGGCTGGCTGTTCGTCCCGATGGTCCTGTTCCTTGTCCCCTTGAAGCTCCTCACCGCCTGGCTCAACAACGCCCGGATGGATGACTTCTTCCGGGCCCGCGGATTTCGCCTCACCCCCATCGAACCGGGCGCCCGCGCCGAGGGCTTCGTGTTCACGACGCTCGATGCCGGCACGAAGGCGGTTCATGTCCGTCTCGCGGCCCTGGCCGGGATCCGCGAGTCGCTCGCCGTCGAACTCTCCGCGATCGCGGCCGAGGGGGCGACGCGCACGCCGGTGCTGCCGAGCAACCCGGTCGTCGATTTCCACTTCACCCTCCCAGTGCCCGGGATCGCCGCCGATTACCTCCACCTCGACTTCGACACGCTCGTGCCGCCGGCGAGTGTCGTCCCGTGTGCGCCGGCCGAGCTCGTCGGCCGCCTCGAGGCCCTGCCGCCGGCGACGACCAACGCCGCCGGCACGAAGGGGGGTGATCCGGTCAACCTCGTCGTCATCGGCACCTTCGACACCCTTCTGGCCGCCTTCGCCGCCCGCTGGGACGACAGCGAGACGATCTCGCTTGCCACATGCTGGAAGACGGTGAGGGCCTTTCTGCTCGGGGTCAACTACCGCTACTCGCCGGTCAGCTCGCTCCACCTCTTCGGCCGCAGCCAGGATGTGGCGCTGCAGCGGGCCAGGCACACGATTAACGAGCGCCTCCATCTCCGGCTGTGGCTCACGGAAATGACCTTCGATGACCGGCCGGTGTGGGCGGGGCAGGTGAGCCGCGACATCGGCGTGCGGATGACGACGAAGGCCTGGAATCTCACCACCCACCGCATCGATCCCGATGTCGACGAGGCCCGCGACTACTGTGTGGAGGATCTCACCCAGGCTCAGCGGGTCGAGGCGGCCGGGTATGTCGGCGGTGTCGGCGCCTGCACGGATCAGGCACCGAAGCGCAACCTCACCGGCGATCTTTACCACACTGACGGCCGCCGGATCGTCATCCTTCTCTCGCCGACGCGGCTCCCCGCGCCGCAGTGACCGCCAGCGCTCACACCACCGGCGCGCCGGGGAGGACATCGAGCCAGTCGGTGAGATGCTTGCGGGCGAGCTCCTCCGCCCGGAGCGTGTCGCCAGAGCGGATCGTCTCGAACATTGCAGCGTGGGCGGCGACGGTCGTGTCGCGGAGTTGGTGGCAGAGGGCATCGACGCGCGACTGCATCTGGGCCAGCCACAGATCGACCTGGTGCTCGACGACGTTCCAGCAGAGATGGAGGCGCCGGCTTCCCGAGGCACGGACGATGGCGGAATGGAAGGCGGTGTCGAGCCGGGCCAGTTCTGTTGGCGTCTGCGCGGCGCGCATCGCATCGAGGTTGTGCTCGAGATCGACAAACGCCAGCGGGTCGGCTCGGCGGGCTGCGAGGCTCGCAGCCCGCGGCTCGAGCGCGATCCGGATCCCGAGGATGTCGACGAGATCGTCGTGCGTCAGGCTCGGCACGCGCGATCGGCCACGCTCGTCAAACTCCACCATCCCGCGCGTCTCGAGTTCGATCAGCGCCTCGCGCACCGGTGCCCGGCTCACCCCGAGCCGCTTGGCGAGCATCGGCTCCGAGAGCACGGCGCCGGCAGGAAAGTCACCGGCGACGATCGCCTGCGACAGCTGCGCACTGATGTCATGGGCCAGATTGACACGGCGGAGAGGCGTGAGCGGCATGGAAAACCCCCGTGGCACGAGACCTGCTTCGAGGTTGAAAATAGCACCCCACCGCGGTATTGTCGACAGTCGACCGCAGGGGGTGTTGTTGGCTTGCCATGCGCTGTGGCCGTCGATGGTTCACTGGGGGATTCTCGGGATCGATGCCTCGTGACGAGGGTTTTTTCCATGCCCACCGATAGGACCTTCCGCCGGGTGATCATGGGAGTGATCGCCGCGATCAGCGTCGCGGTGGTGATGCTCCCGGTCCCCGAGATCCGCGCCGCCGACCCAGCCGACTTCAGCCACTTTGAAGCGAAGGTCAGGCCGCTCTTGGTCGCCCATTGCCTCCAGTGCCACGCTGGCGCAAAGACCAGCGGCGGCCTCGCGCTCGATTCCCGTGAGGGGTGGCAGAAGGGGGGGGATTCGGGACCGGCGATCCTCCCCGGAGAACCCGAGGCATCGCTGGTGCTCAAGGCGATTCGGAGTGTCGAGGGCGTTTCACCGATGCCCCCCGATGAAGACCACAACGGCGCGCCCCTCCCGCGGCTCTCCGCCGACGAGATCGGCGTGCTCGTGGAATGGATCAGGTCGGGCGCGCCCGACCCGCGCTCTGTCGGCGTGAAGATCGGTGGCATGAGCCGCGAGGAAGCGCAGGGCTGGTGGGCCTTCCAACCCCTCGCGCCGGTGGCGGTGCCGGCTCGTGCCGATGGCCCCGCCATTCACAATGGAATCGACCGCTTCCTTCAGGCGCGCCTCGACGCCGACGGTATCGTCCCGGCCGCCCCGGCCGATCGGCGGACGCTCATCCGTCGCGCCACCTACGATCTCACCGGCCTTCCCCCTGCGCCCGAGGAGGTCGATGCCTTCCTCGCCGATCCGGCGCCCGATCGGGAGGCATTCCGCACGGTCGTCGATCGGTTGCTGAAGAGCCCGCAGTACGGCGTGCAATGGGGCCGCCACTGGCTCGATGTCGTCCGCTACGCCGACACCGCCGGCGAAAACACCGACCGCCCCCTCCCCCATGCGTGGCGCTACCGCAATTGGGTCTACGACGCCTTCAATCGCGATCTTTCCTGGAGCGAATTCCTCCGCCTCCAGATCGCTGGCGACATCCTCCGCGCGGGGGCCGACGATGCAGCCCGCCGCGAGGGGCTGATTGCCACCGGCTACCTCGCCATCGCGCGGCGCTTCGGCCACGACATCGACAAGGACGTGCATCTGATGCACGAGGACCTGATCGACAATCTCGGCAAGAACCTCCTCGGTCTCACCACCGGCTGTGCCCGCTGCCACGA
>CANGGC010000215.1 GCA_947453125.1 Planctomycetaceae bacterium
ACGGCCCTGGTGGATCGGATCCGGGCCCGACCGGGGGACTGGGTGGGGAGGGAAATCATCGAGCGGTCGGTCGCCCCGTGCTGGGATGGCGGGCGGGTCGTGGCCGCGCCGGTCGTCCTCCGGCTGTTCTCGGCGGCGACTCCCGAAGGGCCGATCGTGATGCCGGGGGGATTGGCCCGTCTCACGCTTCGCGGGGGCGGAGCAGGGGAGTTGGCGATGTTCTCCGGGCAGGGATCGAAGGATGTGTGGGTCCTGTCGCCGGGACCCGTGCAGCCGGTTTCGCTGCTGCCGCCCCCCGGCCAGCCGGTGCCACTGCGGCGCAGCGGCAACGATCTCCCCAGCCGCGTCGCCGATCATCTCCACTGGCTCGGCCGGCATGTCGAGCGGGCCGAATCGGCCGCACGACTCCTCCGCACGGTGTCGGCGCGGGTCGCCTCAGAGAGCACGCTCGAAAGCTCGTCGGCCGTCGCCCGACTGCTGGCCACGCTCTCCGAGCCCCCGGTCGTCCGGCCTGAGTGGCAGGAGCCGGGGCGGCCGGAAACGCCTGCGGAGATCGCCGCCGAGGTGCAGTCGCTGGTGTTCGACGAGTCGCGTCCCACGAGCGTGGCGGCCTCGATCCGGGCGATGTGGCAGATGGCCAGCGTCGTCCGCGATCGGATCTCCATCGATTCCTGGAAGATTCTCTCCAGGCTCCGCCGCGACGGGCTGGCCGACCTCCGCTCCGGGGTCGGCGGGGCTCCGGTCGTCTTCGTTCACGATGGGGACGTCCTCTCGTTCCTCGACATGCTGATCCTCGACTTCTCCGCCTTCGCCGGCCTCGGCACCGAGAGCATGACGCGCGGACCGGGCTGGAGATTCCTCGACATGGGGCGCCGCCTCGAGCGAGCCACCGGCATGGTCCATCTCCTCCGCAGCACCGTCGTCACGGCGCGGGCCGACGAGCAACGGATCGACGAGATGCTCCTGGAGATCGCCGACAGCTCGATGACCTATCGCAACCGCTACCTCGGCACGCTCCAGGCCGCCCCGCTTGTCGATCTCCTCCTCACCGACGAAACGAATCCCCGCAGCATCGGATTCCAGGTGGCGGCGATCGATGCCCATGTCGAAGCGCTCCCCCGCGACGTCGGCTCGCCGGTCCTTGCCGACGAGCAGCGGGCTGCGATGGCGGCGACGGGGCTGCTCCGTCTGGCCGATGTCTCGGCGCTGGTCGTCCCCGACTCCGACGGGGCCCGCGGGCAGCTCGATCGATTTCTGGTGCGCCTCGACGGGCACCTCCGCGATCTCTCGGTCGCCATCACCCACCGTTATCTTGTTCATGCCATGCCACGCCGGCGTCTCGGCGACCTGATGGAGTCGAGCGATGCCAGTGAATGAAGTCATCCCCCAGGTGGTCGTCGTCGGCCGACCGAACGTCGGGAAATCGAGCCTGTTCAACTGGCTGATCGAGAAGCGGATCGCCATCGAGGATCCGACGGCCGGCGTCACCCGAGATCGCCTCGTCCAGCGGGTGAGCCTCGAGGACAGGGTCTTCGATCTCGTCGATACCGGCGGGATGGGGTTCGACGATCCCGACGGCCTCACCACTCAGATCGATGCCCAGATCGCCTCGGGGCTCACCTCCGCCGCCTTGATCGTGTTCGTCGTCGAGGTCCGCAGCGGCCTCCTGCCGGCCGACCGCGAAGTGGCCCGCCGCGTGCGATTGACCGGGGCGCCTGTCCTGCTGGTTGCCAACAAGGCCGACGATCAGAAGTACGACCTCCTCGCCCACGATTTCGACGAGCTCGGCTTCGGCGAGCCGCTGATCGTCAGCGTCCGGCAAAACCGCAACCGCACCGAACTCGTCGACGAAATCGTCGCGCATCTCCCCGAGGCCTGGCCCGAGGAGGCCGAGGGGGCGGCGCTGCCGGAGATGAAGCTGGCGATCGTCGGTCGCCGCAACGTGGGGAAAAGCACCTTCACCAACGCCCTGGCCCACGAGGAGCGGGTGATCACGAGCCCCATCGCCGGCACCACGCGCGACAGCATCGACGTCCGCTTCGAGGTCGACGGCCACTCGTTCCTGGCCATCGACACGCCCGGCCTGCGGCGAACGAAGAGCCGGACGACCGATCTCGACTTCTACTCCACCCACCGCGCCGAACGGAGCATCCGCAGGGCCGACGTCGTCCTCCTGTTCCTCGACGCCTCCGAGCCGATCGGCCGCGTCGACAAGCAACTCGTCGACACGATCCTCGAGGAGGCCAAGCCGGTCGTGTTCGTGATCAACAAGTGGGATCTCTACGCCGGCGAGGTCGACCGCAAGGAATGGGACGATTACCTCCGCGAGACGTTCCGCTCGATGCCGTGGGCGCCGGTCGAGTTCACCACGGCGACGTCGGGTCGGAACGTGAAAACGGTCGTCGACACCGCGCAGCGGCTGTTTCGGCAGAGCAGCACCCGCATCCCCACCGCGAAGCTCAACACGGTCATCCGCACCGCCGTCGAGACGAACCATCCCCCCGCCGACGGTCGCGGTCGTCCGGTCCGGATCTACTACGCCACGCAAGTTGAGGTGAATCCGCCGACGATCGTCCTCTCCACCAGCGACCCCCGCAGCATCACCGAGCCCTACAAGCGTTATCTCGTCAATTCCCTGCGGCAGACCACCTTCCTGAAAGAAGTGCCGATCCGCCTCTTTGTCCGCGGTCGCGGCTCGGAGAAGGCCTCGGAGGAGTGAACCCGGGCCCCGTTTCCCCGCCGCCGTCGGCAGGGTATCCTTGCGGATCGTCTTTGGATGTTTCCCCCCCGGTCAGGAGTTCCCCTGCGATGAGCGCACCCGTCCGCCCAGGCACCCCCACGAGCCCCTTCTCCCGCCGCGATGTCCTCAAGGTCGCCGGTGCGATCGGTGGCACCCTCGCCGCGGTGCCGGGCGTGCACGCTCAGAATCCCTCGAGCGACGTCATCCGCATCGGGCTCATCGGCGCCGGCGGCCGCGGCACCGGTGCCCTTCAGCAGTCGCTCTCGGTGCCGGGTTCGAACGTCAAGCTGACCGCCATCGGCGACGCCTTCGGCGATCGCATCGACGGTGCCCTCCGCGCCGTCGAGGAGATGAAGGACAAGATCGAGTGCCCCGAGGATCGGCGCTTTCAGGGGCTCGACGCCTACAAGCAGGTGCTCGATCACTGTGACATGGTGATTCTCGCCACGCCCCCCGGATTCCGGCCCTTCCACTTCCAGGAGGCGGTGAAGGCGGGGAAGCACGTCTTCATGGAGAAGCCGGTGTGCGTCGATAGCTTCGGCGCGCAGGTCTGTCTGACGGCGGCGAAGATGGCCGACGAGAAGAAACTCAAGGTGGCCGTTGGCCTTCAGCGCCGCTACGAAAACCGCTACCGCGAGACGGTGAAGCAGATTCGCGAAGGGCTCGCCGGCGACATCGTCGGTGGGCAGGTCTACTGGAACGGCGGCGGCATCTGGTACCGCAACCGCCAGCCGAACCAGACCGAGATGCAGTTCCAGGTCAACAACTGGTACCACTTCAACTGGCTCAGTGGCGATCATGTCTGCGAGCAGCACGTCCACAACATTGACGTTGCCAACTGGTTCCTCGACAAGATCCCAGAGTCGGCCTACGGCACCGGCGGCAAGCAGAATCGGGTGCCGGGGCAGCCGGGCGAGATCTATGACCACCACTGCGTGAACTTCGTCTATCCCGGCGGCGTGCGGATCGCCAGCCAGTGCCGGCAGTTCCCCGGCGGCGACGGCCGGGTCGACGAGTTCTTTCAGGGCACGAAAGCACAAGTTCGGATCGGCGAGATCACCGACTACGCTGGCAAGGTGCTGTGGAAGTTCCAGGGAGAGAATCCGAACCCCTACCAGATCGAGCACGACGAGCTCCAGGCGGCGATCCGCAATGACACGCCGCTCAACAACGCCTACTACGGCGCGACGTCGAGCTTCTCGGCCTGCCTCGCCCGGTATGCCACCTACTCCGGCAAGGAAGTCAGCTTCAAGGAGATGATGGACCGCAACATCCGCACGATGCCGGAGAACATGTCCTGGGACGCCGAGCCGCCGGTGATGCCGGACAAGGATGGCAACTACAAGCTGCCGATGCCGGCTGATTACAAGCTCGCCTGACCCGTGTCTCGCTTCCGGGCCCTTGGGCCGGAGGGCCTCACGGATCGTTCGACATGCGACCGCCGGGGTTGGAGCCCCGGCGGTCGCTCTGTTCCTGTCGCTCGAATGCCCCATCCCGGAGTCGATCCTGCCATGATCGTTGGAGTGCCGAAGGAGACGAAGAAGGACGAATACCGAGTGGCGATGCTCCCGGTGGGCGTCGAGGAGTTGGTGCGGGCCGGCCACGCCGTGATCATCGAGCGTACCGCGGGCGCCGGGTCGGGGCTCCCCGACGAGGCTTATGAGGCGTGCGGGGCGAGGCTCGTCGACACGGCCGCCGAGGTGTTTGCCGAGGCCGATCTGATCGTCAAGGTGAAGGAGCCACAGCGGCCCGAATTGAGTCTGCTGCGCCGCGGGCAGGTGCTGTTCACCTACTTCCACTTCGCTGCCGACCGGGGGCTGACGGAGGGCTTCCTGGCAACCGACGCCACGGCGGTCGCCTACGAAACGCTCCGTGACGACCGTGGCCGGTTGCCCTTGCTCGTGCCGATGAGCGAGGTGGCGGGGCGGATGAGCATCCAGGAGGGGGCGAAGTATCTCGAGAAGCCGCAGATGGGGCGGGGCATCCTCCTCGGCGGGGTGCCTGGGGTGGCGCCGGCGCACGTCACGGTGCTCGGAGCGGGCACCGTCGGGGCGAATGCGGCCAAGGTGGCAGCCGGCTTCGGCGCCAGCGTCGGCCTTCTCGACACGAATCTCGAACGGCTCCGGTATCTCGACGACGTCTGTGCGCCCAACGTCGACGTCCTCTTCTCCGATCGGCACACCATCCGCGAGCAGCTCCGCCGGGCCGACCTCGTCATCGGCAGCGTGCTGATCCCCGGAGCCAGAGCGCCGCACCTGGTCGAGCGCGACGATCTCAAGCTCATGAAGCCGGGGGCGGTGATCATCGACGTGGCCATCGATCAGGGAGGGTGCGTGGCCACGAGCCGACCGACGACGCACGCCGAGCCGACGTACGTCGTCGACGACGTCGTCCATTACTGCGTCACGAACATGCCGGGCGCCGTGGGGCGGACAAGCACCTACGCGCTGTGCAACGCCACGCTCCCCTATGTCCTCGATCTAGCTCGGGATGGCGTCGGGGGGGCGGCACGGCGGAGCAGCGCGATCCGATCCGCCGTCAACGTCTGGCGGGGAGAGCTCGTGCAGCCGGCGGTCGCGGCGGCGTTCGGCCTTCCCTGCACCGAGCCTCGCTTCGACGGCTGAGCATCGTCAGATTCGGCCAACGGTCCACATCCAGCCACGGAGAAAGCGATGAGTCCACAACAAGGAACGACGCCGGTGTCGGTGCGCTGGGTGGGGGGAGCTGACGGGCATCTGGAGCTCCTCGACCAGACGCGACTCCCTGGGGAGATCGCCTGGGTGGAGTGTCGCGATGTGCCGACGGTGATCGAGGCGATCCGCAGCCTCCGGGTGCGCGGGGCGCCGGCCATCGGCGTCGCCGGCGGATATGGCGTGGTCATCGCCGCCGCCGAGGCCCGGCAGCGGAACCTCTC
>CANGGC010000216.1 GCA_947453125.1 Planctomycetaceae bacterium
AAGACCAAGCCGCGTTGGTCACCCCAGGTCTTGTTCCAGATGGCGGTATTCCACACGCGGTCACCCATGACGATGGAAACGGTCGTAAACCCCGTCGAGCCCCACGGGATCGACACGAACCTCCCCGAGAGGGAGCGTCGCGAGCCAGCCAAGGAGCGGCCGCAACGAATCAGCGGTTTCGAGGATGACGTTGCCGTCACGGTCGCGGCTCACGGTGACATGCTCGCGGAGCTCCGCCGGCACCTCTCCCATCGCCCCCTCGAGCCGGGCGGTGATCCGATGATGGCGGCGAAGCTGCGCGATCGACTGCTCGTGGACCACCCGCCCCGCACGAAGGATCGCCACGCGGTCGCAGGTCGACTCGACCTCGGAGAGGACATGCGACGAGAACATCACCGTCCGGCCGGCCGCCTGCGCCTCGCGGACGAGATCGAGGACGACCGCCCGGGCGGTCGGATCGAGATTCGCCGTCGGTTCGTCGAGGATCACGAGGGTCGCCTCGGTGGCCATCACGACGGCGAGGGCGAGTTTCTGGCGCATTCCTGTGCTCATCCGCGCCACCTGCCGGGAGCAGTCGAGATCGAGACGACGGGCAATCTTCGTGGCCTCTTCACGGCGGCATTCGCGCCGCAGACCGGCAAAGAAGTCGAGAACGGCATGCCCCGACATCCTCCGGAAGAGGCGGGCTTCGCCGGGGAGGTAGGCGGTCGCGGCGCGCACGGCGAGCGAATCGCGGACGCAATCGTGCCCAGCCACCCGGGCCGTTCCGGAGGTGGGTTGAATGAAGCCAAGCAGAAGGCGAAGGAAGGTCGTCTTCCCGGCGCCGTTGGGGCCCAGGAGCCCGAAGACCTCCCCCGGACGGACGGCGAGCGAGCAGCCGTCGAGCGCCGTGAACGTGCCATAGCGCTTCGTGAGTTGATCCGCTTCGACGAGCATCGACCGCCTCATTCGACGTTGGCCATCAGCCGAGGAGGAAATAATAGCCCGCCAGACCGAAACCGATGAGGGCCACCATCCGGCGCACGAGCGCCGCCGGCATCCGTCGCGTCAGCCGCACGCCGACAAACCCGCCGGCGACCGATGCCAGGGCCATCAAGAGCGCGTGGGGCCAGGAAACGACCCCCGCCCCTGCCGCCCCCACTCCCAGGCCCCCGGGAAGGATCGAAGCGGCGATGAACATGACGGCGGTGGTGCCGTTGACCGCCGTAGCGAGGACATTCTTCAAGGCGTTGATGCGGTGGATGTCCCCCAGCCCGAGACACCCGAGCACCGCGAGCATGAGGATCCCGATCCCGGCACCGAAATAGCCACCGTAGACGGCGACCAGGAATTGGAGAATCCAGACGCTCAGAAACATCGCCCCGGTTGGCTCGCCGGCGGTCGTGCCGGCGGAGAGCCCCCCGGCACCGAGCCGGGCGGAGAGCCGCGGCTGCAGGGCAAAGAGGAGCGCCGCGCCAAGGATCAGCCAGGGAACGAGGCGACTGAACCAGGCAGGGGGCAGGGCGAGGACGAGCATGGCGCCGACGATGGCCCCGCCGACGCTCGCCGGCAGGAGCCAGCGCGTCCACCGTGGCTGGCCATGGCGCTCGGAACGGCTCGCCCACGCCGCGGTCAGGGAGCCTGGCCAGAGGCCGATCGTGCTGGTGGCGTTGGCGACGACGAGCCGGGCAGGCCCGTCGGGGAGGATCGCCGCCAGCACCGGGAAGGTGAGGATCGTGCCCCCACCGGCGATCGAATTGACCCCTGCAGCGATGAACGTGGTGCCGGCCAGGAGCACCATCTGCTCGAGCGTCAAAGCGCTCGGCGGCAGGCTCAACCCCGACACGTCGGCAGCCAACGCCCCCGGCATCACTTCGCCCCCCGGCCGCGATCCCCCTTGGCCGCCGCCGGATCGCGTTTGGGCCCCGCAGCAGGAGCAGGGGCACGGCCGGCGACCTTCGCCGCCTCCACCGGCACGCTCGTACCGCCGTCGACGAGCATGTAGCCGGCCCAGAACAACGGATGGCGCATGTCGGTCAGGACCGTCTGGCCCGCCACCCGGATCCGTCCCTCGAGCGCGGGATCGGGTTCCTCGGCCGAAACCAGATCGACGGCCCGCCGCCAACTCGCCGCCGGGATTGCCGTCGGATCGTCGGTGTCACGGACAAACTCCGCGACGAGATCGGTGGTCGATTTCCCCCCCATCCGCCAGCGGCTGACCAGCGCCGTGCGGGCGCCGGCAGCCAACAGATCGGTGGCGGCGATGAACAATTCCTCCCCGGGACGCGACAAAGGCTTGGTGAGCCCCGAGGCCATCGCCGACTGCACGCCTGGGACGACGACCAGCGGAGGACGTTTGTGCGGAGAGGCGAGCCAATCGTTGAAGGTCATCCCTGCCCTCGACCCGCGGTCCGGCGGCCGTCCGAACAGACCACGCAGCCCCACCGGCCCCTCGCCGGTGAGATTGACCTCGTCGAGCACGACGAGCACATCGCAGATCGCAGCCGGGAGCGAGGGAGAGACGACCACACCATGATGCTGGAGCGGTTGGGCTGGGAGGGCGATGGCGCGGTCGAGGGCGCGCGTCAGCCGGTCGACCGCCTCTCCGCTTGCCTCCGGCCGCTCCCCGCGGACGGGGCGGCCGGCATGGATGCCGACCGGGCCCCGACCTGCCAGGGGTTCTGCGGGCGCCTCGGGCCTCCCGGCGACGGCCAGACTCCGCGTGGGGCAATAACGGATGCGGCAGACATCGCGGAGGAGCGGCACGGCATCGGCCGTCCCCTCGTCGCCGTCGGCCGGCTCGCCGGCGGAACCGGCGGGGAGGAGTTCGAACGGGAGATACCAGAGCGGACCGTCGGGGACGATCACGAGCTCCTCGATCCCCTCCGACAGCTTGACCTTCGACTGCTCGAAGAGGAGGCGCTCGACGGTGATCGTGGAGGCACGCCAGTCGGAGGCCACGATCCGGTCGGTCCCCACCGGCACATGCGGATCGAACAGACACAGCGCCTTGGCCAGATGCGTCAGTTCCCGCGCCAGGGCCGCCGGCTGCCGGATCTGCCAGGTGGCGACACGGTCGCGGGATTCCAGCGCTCCCCACGCGCCCGATCCAGACCAATGGAACGAGAGGACGAGCTCACCGGGCGCCAGGCGGCCGCGCACCTCCGCCGGCGGGAGGAGCGGCGGGAACTCGATCCCGATCGGCTCCCTTCCGGCGCCCAGCAGATCGATCAACAGCCCCCGCCGGGCCGACACCTGAGCGAACGACTCCCAGTCCTTGGGCTCGCCGGGCGGACCGGCGCGATGGGGATGACCAGCGTCGGCAGCCTCCCCCCCCCCTCCGGCTGCCGCGAGGAGCGCGGCGGTGAGGCCGGTTCGCAATCGGGCGTCCTCGACGACAATCCGGGCGAGTTCCGGATGGCGTTTGAGAAGTCCGGTCCGGCCGGCGACGGCGGCCGCGGTCAAGCCGGATGGGTCGGGGCCGAGCAGACGTTCGATGCCGAGTCGTCGCCCCCCCACCGGCTGCGTATCGAGCCAACGGGCACGGGCTGCCGCTTCGCTGGCGGCCAGGGCCGCGTCACTGCCGCGTCGCGCGGCAACCAGCATCCACGCCTCGTGGGCTTCCTGCCGCGGGGTCGTCATGGCCGCGAGCGTCGCCAGGGGATCGATGACCAACTCCCGCACCGGCGGGTCGCCGAGCAGCCGCGCGAAGAGGACGTCGGCCTGACGGTCGGAGATCGTCGTCGCTCCGGCCATCACCATCTCGACGAGCTTCCCCGTCTGGAAGAGTCGCGGAGACCGGGGGCGGGCGATGGCCAGCGCGCGCTCCATGTCGGCGTCGCCGGTGGTGGCATCCCCGGCACCGTAGGCCACCAGGGCGGCGGCATGCGCGACGACGGCGCCCGGAGTCCCCTGCCCGGCATCACCGCGGAGAAACCGGGCGTCGATCTCGCCGAGCCGGCCCCGAGCCCCCTGGAGATTGCCGGCGGCCGCCAGCGCCTCCGCCTCATGGGCTAGGAGCGTCGCGTGGAGCACCGGTAGGCCGGCGCGGGACCATTGGCAGCCCCCCTGAATGGTGGCGGGAACCCCCGGCGTGCCGGCGGCCTGATGCGCGGCAAACGCCATGCGGAAGGCCTCCTCGAGCGCCCGGGCATCACCGAACTCCGCCGCTGCGTAGGTCGCCTCCTCAAACCACCGCGCCGCGCCGACCGCATCATCACGGTCGAGCGCGATGCGACCGAGGACGAGCAAGCCCCACGCCGTCAGCGGATGATCGAGCTTGCCCCCGAGCGACACGCCGCGTTCGAGCAGCGGCACCGCCTGATCGAGCCGTCCCTGCGACCACGCCGCGGTCCCGAGAGCCACATCAATCCATGACTGCGACCAATGATTCGCCGGCGCCGGGCGCTTTGCGAGGGCGTTGTTGATCGCTTCGATCGTGTTGCCCTCGCCAGCGAGGGGGCCGAGGATCACTCCACGTCGGTAGAGGGCGATCACCAACGCCCTCATGATCTCCTGGGGACGGATCGGGACGTTCATCGGGGCCGCGAGCACGCCCCCCTGCTGGAGCACCTTCTGAGGATCGGCCGCCGTTTGCCGGATCGTCATCGTGTCGGGGAAGGTGGTCGACTTGGTTCCGCGGGCACTGCGTCCCCACGTGGCGACACGCGGCCGCGGCGAAGGCTGCGGGCCCTGGGTCGGGAACTGGACCGCCAGCAACCACTCGGCGTTTGTGGCGCCGAGGAGGATCGCCTCGTCGTAGGCCGCGACCGCAGCACCGAGGGCACCGAGTTCGAAGTGCGACTCACCGATCACCGTCGCGGAGGCAATGGAATCGATCCAGCGCTGATTGCCCGCCCGGACGCCCGCAGCGTAATCCCGACCTGCCGTTTCCAGCCCCATCGCGAAGTCGCCGTTGGCGAGCGCCGCCAACGCCGCATCGTAGGCGATCGTCGGCACCGTCTGGGCACCACGGGGCACGATCTGGGCCCACACGGCCCCAGGAATGAAGAGGTGGAAGGGCGTGAACACGACCAACGCCGCGAGGATCGCGGCCGACCGGCCGAACAACGATTTCCGGGGAGTGGAACACCACATACAAGCAGTTGTACACCGTCCCCTCCCGGACCGCCGACCCGAGTCGGTGCGGCAAGCACGCAATTTTCCTACTGCCCGGCAGCACCAGGCCGGAAGGCCCGGATCCACGCCTCCCCGGTAGTCTGGGAAATGCCGGATGACGGGGCGAGGCGATGTTGGCCGGATCGACCGATCGCAACGGTTTGTCAAAGTTTGGCGGTTCTATCGGCCGATACCACTTCGGTCGGCGGCGGATTGTGCCGGGTGGGCCTCGCCCCTCGGCGTACCGCAAAGTCGGAAAACAGGCACCGATGCAGGGGCGAGAACCATGAGATCATCGACTGCGGACCAGCAGACCCTCTCCAAGACCGGCGTCCGCGCGGCGCTGCTTGCGGGTCTGGCCCTCGGGGGCCTCGGCTTGACTGGTTGTCAGGTCGACATCGGTGGGCAAACGCTCCCCAGCGCCTACTACCTCCAGGACGACATCCAATACTTCCCGGCCGGACCGGAGTTCAAGCTCTCCAAGGAGGCCGCCGCGCTCAAGGCCGCCACGCCGGTTCCCGCCGACGACTGCTGCAACTGATCGCAGC
>CANGGC010000217.1 GCA_947453125.1 Planctomycetaceae bacterium
CTTGTCCTCCTCGAGGACAAAATCCCGCTTGTCGCGGCAATAAAACTTCCGCATCACCGGGTACGTCTTCTGGACGCACTCGAAGAAGTGGAGAATCGTCTCGCGTTGCGAGGGAAGTTCCATCTCCGTCGCCAGGTTCATGTTGACGTAGAAGTCGTCAGCCAACGACGCGTAGGGCGTCATGCACGTGTGCTCCCGGGCGGAAAATCCGAAACCAAAATATACGGCTCGTTCGAAGACGCTGTCAAAATAGCACCATTTCGCCCCTCCGCTGCGTCATCCTGCTGGTTTTTCCAGGACGGGATCGACATAATCGATCCCCACCCCGCCAGATCCACACCGACCGCGGCCCTCAGCGGCAACGTCCCCCCGAGCCCTCGCCCCCCTGCAGAAGGGTGCGTCTCCCAGACCTCTCCCGCACCTGCCGTCCCGCACCTGGTTCCCCGCAACCGGCGTCCGCGCCGGTTGAAGCAGTCGGTTTCTCAAACCTGCCTTCCCGAACGAGACGACGTTCCATGCCCTCCCCCTTGGAACCTTCGGGCATCCCTGAGAGCCACGTGCGCATCGAGCAACGCAGCGACGGGGCCGTCGTCGTCCGTGTGCGCTCGGCAGGCGAAGGGGACGCCCGCCTGCCCGACGCCGTGTTCTCGTTCCGCTGCGGCGATCCCCAGTACGCCTACTGGCTGGCGCGGCTGCAGGCGGTGGCCGACGGTCGCCCCTGACGGCTCGCTGCAGGGAGCCGCCCAGCGACGCTCACCTCGCCTTCCCGCTTTCAGCGACGCCTCTGCCGCCAACAGTCGCACGGGCCCCCTGGACCTCTGCCCGCGACCGGCCGGTCGGTGACCCGGCCGGCGACATCACTCGCGGGAACTGGCGATCAGCGAGATGAACTCGCGATTGCTCTTGAACTTCGCCAATTGCTTCGTGAGCTGCTCCATGGCATCGACATGGTGCATGCTCGAGAGCGTCCGACGGAGCATGTTCACCGCGTGGAGCGTGTCTGGGTCGAGGAGCTTTTCCTCACGGCGGGTGCCGGACTGGGAAATGTCGATCGCCGGCCAGACGCGCCGATCAGACAGCTTCCTGTCGAGCACGAGTTCCATGTTCCCCGTCCCCTTGAACTCCTGGAAGATCAACTCGTCCATCCGGCTCCCGGTGTCGATCAGTGCCGTGGCGACGATCGTCAAGGAGCCCCCTTCCTCGAACACGCGTGCCGTCGCAAAGAGTTTCTTCGGAATGTCGAGGGCCTTGATGTCGACGCCGCCGCTCATGGTGCGGCCGGTGTTGCCGACCCACTTGTTGAAGGCACGGGCCATGCGGGTGATCGAGTCCATGAGCAGGAACACGTCCTTGCCCGACTCCGCCATCCGCTTGCAGCGTTCGATCACCAACTGCGAGAGCCGCACGTGGCTCTCGACGTCGCAATCGAGGCTGCTGGCGATCACATCCCCCTTCACCGTCCGCCGCATGTCGGTGACCTCCTCCGGTCGTTCGTCGACGAGGAGCATGACGAGGGACAATTCCGGGTGGTTGGTCGACACCGCCTGCGACACCTGCTGGAGAAGCACGGTCTTGCCGGTCCGCGGCGGGGCGACAATGAGGGCCCGCTGTCCCTTCCCCAACGGGGTGAGGAGATCCATGATCCGGGTCGTGAGCGGCTGCTGGCCGGTCTCGAGGCGGAGCCAGTGCTCGGGATTGATCGGCGTCAGTTGGTCGAAGGTCTTGACCTTCGGGTAGTCGTCCGGGGCCATCCCCTCGACCTCGACGATCTCCTTGACGCGCGGCCCCTGCTGCCGGCGACCGGGCTGGACCATCGCCTTGATGAACACCCCCTCGCGGAGACGGTACCGCTCGATCATCGTCCCCGGAACGAACGGGTCGGTCCGCTCACGGGTGTAGTTCGTTTCAACGCTGCGGAGAAACCCATAGCCGTTGGGATGCATCTCGAGCACCCCGTTGCCGGCCTCGAGCGGAATCGGCTCACCGTTCTCGCCGATCTCCGACTCCAGTTCGGGCGGCCGCATTCCCTCACCGTCCATCCCGACAGCGCCGGCACCGGCGATGCTTCCCGCAGGGCCGCCGCCGCCGCCGCCACCACCACCACCGCCACCCCGTCGGTAGCGCCCGCGCCCGCGGCGTCCGCCGCCGCCGCCGCCGCCGCCATAGCCCCCTTGGCCCCCTTGGCCCCCCTGCTGGCCGCCGCCGCCGTGCTGCTGACCGCCCGGCTGTCCTCCTTGACCGAACCCGCCCCCTTGGCGGCCGTGCGACCTTGATCTCCTGCGCTTCGACATAGACGCGACCAAACCCTTCAGAGGAACCTTCGCAGCCCCCACCCACGGCGGAGGAACAGAACCAAAAAGCCCACGAGGAGGCCGGTCGACCGAAGCGACCGAAAGCTCAGTCTTCGAGGGGAAATCCTCAGAGCCGGAGTATTCAGCAAGAGCAACGAATCGAGCGGTGGCCCCGCCACCGCCTGCCATCCGGGCGCACGAGGCCCATCAACGGCGAACGCACAGAGCCGTGGCCATTCCCCGGAAAACCACCCGGACCGCCCCCCGAACAGCATCACCAACGGCGGAGAAGCACGCGAGGATTCTCGCGGTCAAACCTTCGTCGCAGGCAGATCGTTCGGGGAGATCGCCGAGGGAGCCGAAGCTCAACCCACGCCCCCGATGAACAAGGCCGACGCTTGGCCCCCGATGGGACCACCGTATGGACCAAGACGGAACACAGTTCCTATGCGGAAAAAAAAGCGGGAAACCGGAACTGCCGGAACTCCCAGGAAAGGCCGAGTCCGAAAGCCGGAAAAACCCCCGGCTCCAAACCACCCCCTCCCGATCCCGCGGGACCCGCCCGACAGGGATCATCCCTGTGCCCTCCGTCACCAAGCTCCAGCGAAAACTCGCCAGTCAGGGTGAAATCCAAGAACACATTCGATTGCAGAAGTATCCGGATCGCGGCCAAAGATGTCAAGCCGCGGTTCCCAGCCCCTCACGGTGCAGCCTTCCGGCGGCTTCGGGAGCGCAACGGGGGAAATCTGGGGAGGAACCGCCGGCCTGTTTCACCCAGCCCCGAAAATCGACGCGATTCCTCCGACCGGAGTGACCGATAGAGACTAGCGAAGGCACCGTCTCCGCTTCCGGTGTCCGTCCGCCCCGAGGCAGTGTCCCATGGCCACCCACATTCAACGAGGGTCTCTCAACCCGCTCCGCGCCGTCATCCGGGCCTGCGCTACCGCGCTGGTGGCGGTGTGGGTGCCGGTCGTCGCCGCCGCCGCCGTCCCGTGGCATGCCGATCTCACCCAAGCGAAGACGGCCTCGCAAGTCAGCCGTCGGCCCGTCCTCGTCCTCTTCGTGGCCGCCTGGAGCGAGGCGAGCATCGATCACGACAAGACGTTCCTCGCCTCGGAGGAGGCTGTCGCCCTCCTCACCGCCTGCTTCGAGCCGGTAAGGATCGATGTCGATGTCGATCCGGCGACGATGAGCAGGCTCCAGGTCGTCCATCTTCCCTGCGTCTGCGTCGTCGATTCTGACGAGCGCGTCCTTGCCCGCTTCGATTGCCCCCCATCGTCGGTGGCCTTCGTGGCCGCCGCCGGACGGGCCGCGCAGGAAGCCGCGGTGGCCTGCGCTGGCCCACTCCCGAAAGCTCCGCCAGTGGTCGCCCCGGCTGCGGTGGCAACGCCAGGGCAGGCGGCCGCGCCCCCTGCTGCGTCCCAGAGTGTGCCCGCCCCTCCCGCCACCGAGAACGCGACCACAACTCCGGCCCTGGCCACGACTCCGCCGCAGTGGCCCGCGGAAGTCGTCGCGGCACCGCTGGGGGCCGCGGCGTCCGCACCGAGCCCGCCGGTCGCCACGGGGCCGACGACAACCATCGAACCGTCGGCCCCCACCGCTCCCTCTCCTGCTCCCGCGCCATCCGGTCTCGCTTCGGCACTCCCCAACTGGCTCAGCCCGAAGCCGGCCGAACCGGTCTCCCCCACCACCGTCACGCCCGCCGAACCGGCGGAGAAGAAGACAACAGGTTTCTGGGCCACCGTCCAGAAACCGTTCACGAGCCTCGTCGGCAAGCCGCCGAAGCCCGCCACCGAACCCGCCGCCCCGAGCGAGATGCCCTCCACCGGGGTCGCTGGAAGTGAGCCGGGGGGATCGATGCCGGTCGGGCTCGAGGGGTATTGCGCGGTGAGCCTCGTCGACAAACGGCTGTGGGTCGAAGGTCGGGCCAAATGGGGCGTGCGCCACCGCGGCCGCACGTATCTGTTCGCCGGCCCGGAGGAGCAGAAGGCCTTCCTGGCCAACCCCGATCGCTATGCTCCCGGCCTCGCCGGCGATGATCCGGTGCTCGCCACCGATCTCGGCCGGAAGGTGCCCGGCCAGCGTCAATATGGCGTCTCCTACCGATCGAAGGTCTACCTCTTCTCTTCCCCCGACACGAAGGCCGCGTTCGAGGCGAATCCGCAGAAGTACTCGCAGCGGGTCCAGGTCGCGGAGCAGCCGGCCGACACGAACGTGCGCTGAAGAGGACTCCGACCGGAGCCTGCCACGTCGATCGGCGGCGGGCGATCGGTCAGCCGCGCGGAACGGCCCACTGCCGCGACCGGCCGACGGCGTCTTCCCAGGCCGACGTCATCCGTCGCCTGGTCGTTGCGTCGATCTGCGGGTGGAAGCACTTCTCCACCCGGGTCGCGGCCGGCACCGCATCGAGCGTTGGATAGACCCCCGCCGACAATCCCGCCAGGAGCGCCGCACCGAGCGCCGTGGTCTCGAGGACAACGGGGCGTTCCACGGGGCGGCCGAGGATGTCGGCCTGGATCTGGAGGAGAAGGTCGTTGGCGCTGGCGCCGCCATCGACGCGGAGCGTACCGAGGGTCACTCCGGCATCGCGCTCGATCAGCCGGAGGACGTCCGCCACCGACAGTGCCATCGCCTCGAGGGCCGCCCGGGCGATGTGGGCGCCGGTGGTGCCCCGGGTGAGTCCGATGATCAGGCCGCGCGCGAACGGATCCCAGTGGGGCGCGCCGAGGCCGGTGAGCGCGGGAACGAGGACCACCCCGCCGGAATCGGGCACTCCCGCGGCGAGCGCCTCGACATCGGCCGCTCGCCGGATGATCCCCAGGCCATCGCGGAGCCAACCGACGATTGCGCCGGCGATGAACACCGATCCTTCGAGCGCCCAGGTGACGCTTCCCGGCGTGGCACCGCAGGCGACGGTCGCGAGGAGCCCTTCGGCCGGCTGCACCCGTCGCTCTCCGGTCGAGAAGAGCAGAAAGGCGCCGGTGCCGTAGGTGTTCTTGGCGGCCCCTGGCGTGACGCATCCGTGTGCGAAGGCGGCCGCCTGCTGATCGCCGGCGCAACCGGCGATCCGCACCGCGCTGCCGAGAAGGGCCGGGTCGGTCGTGCCGAAATCCCCGCTCGACGGCCGCACCTCCGGGAGGATCGCCCGCGGGATGCCGAACATCCCGCAGAGGTCGTCGCTCCATGCCAGGCGATCGATGTCGTAAAGGAGCGTACGACTGGCGTTGGTCGGGTCGGTGGCGTGGACCCTCCCTCCGGTCAGCCGCCAGATGAGGAAGCTGTCGACCGTGCCGAACAACACCTCTCCCCGTTCGCACGCCGCGCGCAGTCCCGGCATCGTCTC
>CANGGC010000218.1 GCA_947453125.1 Planctomycetaceae bacterium
GTGGCTGACCGCCGCGCCGTGACGACCCTCGACCGGCGCTGGATGGCCGTGGCGGAGCCAGCCGAAGGGGGCCGAACGCGTCTGGAGGTGCTCAAGGTCGATGCAGCCGGGCGGACCGATCCGCAAACGTCGTTCATGGTCCCACCGCTCGCCGCCCCGATCACGGCGCTGGTCCTCCTGCCCGGTGCGGCGAAGGAAGCGATCCCGAGGATCGTCCTCGGCACAGGCGACGGCCTGCTGACGCTCGTCGCGGCGCCTGCGGATGGAGCCAGCGGAGAGGGGCGGATGGAACGCCGCTGGCGCGCGGCAGCGGCGAAGGTGACGGCGCTTGCGGCTGCCAGCGACGGAAAGCATCTCGCCACTGGCCTCGAGAATGGTCAGACGTCGCTGTGGCGGATCGGGGAGGATGCCCCGCGCGGGGCGCCCGTGGCAACGGACGTGGCAGGGGTGACGGCCTCCGCTCATCATCCCGCCCGCCGGCTTGTCGCCCTGGCCGGGAGCCTCGATGGCAGGCCGGTGATCCGTGTCATCAGGCTCGAAGGGGGGACGATCGCGGCCACGCTTCCGGGCCATGAGGGGGGAACGACAGCGCTCGCCTTCTCGGCCGACGGCGGGCGGGTGGTTTCGGGGGGCGCTGATGGGATCGTTCGGCTCTCCGATTGGACGAACGCCGCGGCCCCGCCGATCGGTCGTTTCGAGGCGGGGGGCGCGGTGACCGCCGTTGCCGTCAGCCCCGATGTGACGCTCGTGATCGCGGCACGGGGCGATGCGGTTCTCCGTACCTGGACCGTGGCCGACGGTATGGCGGGCAAGGATCTCGCGGGGCATGCCGGGAAGGTCCTCGCGGTTGGTGTCCTGGCCGGCAACCAGCCCTGGTCGGTAGGGACCGATCGGTCGGTCAAGGTCTGGAATGTCGCCGAAGCCCGTCAGGCTTCGGCGTGGGATCTCCCTTCGCCGCCGACGGCGCTGGGCCTGTCGGCCGATGGCAACACGCTCGTAGCTGGCGGCGAAGACAAACTTGTCCGCACCCATGCCCTGGCCAATGGCCAGATCCAGCAGACGTTCACCGGCCATACCGCGCCAGTCGTCGCGGTCGGCTTGTCAACCGATGGCAAGCGGTTGGTATCGCTCGAACGCGACGGCGGGCGTGAAGGGACGTTTCTCTGGGATGTGCCGACCGCGCGCCTCGCCGAGGCGGTCGAGCAGGCAGTGGTGGCGGAATCTCCCCAGATCGGTCTGCTCCTCGACGGAGCGGAGAACGCCTCCCTGGTGATCCGTGGAGACGGTCGGTTGCTGCCCGCTGACCTCCGCTTCGCAAGGCATCTCGACGGGGGCCAGCAGGGGGTGAGCGGCTTGGCGTTCCTCGGCGGCGGCCAGCAGGTGATTGCCGCGGCGGTCGACGGATCGATCCGTGGCTATCAGGTCGAGTCGGGCCAGGGGGTGTTCACGGCCGGGCATGGCGTCGCGATTCGCACGCTGGCCGTAGCCGACGAGCAAACCTTCGCCACCGGGGGCGCTGATGGATCGTTGCGACTCTGGCAGGCGGGGGGGGCCGCCTTCGGTATCCACGGGATCGGCAACCTCGGCGGGGAGGTGACGGCGCTCGCCTGGTCGGATGATCGGACACGGATCGTCACCGCCGTCGCCGGTGCCAAGCCGACCGTGACGATCCACGACACCACCACCGGTGTGCTCCTCCAGCGGTTCACGAGCCACGCCCAACCGGTGACGCATCTGGCCTGCGTCGTTGCCGGGGGGGGAGGCAACGCCGGGCCTGAGGGGGCGCAGTGGGTGCTGTCGACGGCGGCCGACGGTGCCTGGCGCTGGCAGGTGGTGGCAGGCCGGTCGATGGCGGGGCTCAACCAGAATCCGGTGCATGGGGGAGCGGTGACGGCCGTGGCCCGCTTTCCGGGTGACGTTGGAGAGGTGTTGACCGGCTGCGCCGACGGCGTGGCCCGGCGGATCCGTCTCGCCGACGGTCAGGTCGTGACGCAGTATGCCCACGGTGGCCCGGTGGCTGGGGTGGCGGTGAGTGCCGATGGGGCGCGGGTGGCGACCGTGGGGGAGAACAAGCTTGCCCGCCTCTGGCAGGCGGGGGGGCAGCAGGTGGCGGAACTGCGCGGCGACCAGCGCCTGCGCACGGCCATGGCCGGACTCACGCGACAGGTGACCACCGCCACCGAACGAGTAAGCCGCACGAAGCAACTCCTCGAGGCCGCTGACAAAGATCTACCGGTGCGCAACGACCTGTTCACGAAGGCGACGGCGGCACTCGCTGCGGCGACGACCGATGTCCAGCAGAAGACCACCGCGGCGATGCAGGCGAACGACGCGAAGACCACCGCCGAACGGGAATCGATCGCCGCATCCGCGGCGGCCCGCGCGATGCTCCTAGCGAAGGCGAAGGCTGATCAGGCCGTGAAGGAGGTGGGGGTGGAGTTGCAGGTGGCCCAGCAGCGCGTCGTGCAGCGGCAGGCGGCCTCCGATGCCAGGTCAGCCGACGCCGGCCTCAAGCAGGCCGTAGCCGAAGCCACGGCTGTCGTGCCACAGGTGCAGCAGAAGCAGCAAGGCGCCCAGGCGATGGCGCAGGCCGCAGCCCAGGCAGCCACCACCGCCGCAACGGCGGCGGGGGCCGCAGCCACGAAGGCGACTGAGGCCGGGAAGCCGGCGGCCGCCGCCGTCGCCGCCCTGAAGACGGCAGAGGGGGCGAAGAGACTGGCGATGCAGCAGGGAGAGATTGCCAAGCGGGAGTTGGACCAGGCCCAAGTCTCCCTCCAGGTGGCGCGCGACAGCCACCAGCGTGCCGAGGGGACGCTCAACGAGACGAAAGGGCGGCTCGATGCCACGACCGGCGCCGCGAATGCAGCCGAGCAGCCGATCCGCCGTGTGGCCTTCTCTCCCGACTCGACCCGCCTGGTAACGGTCGGTGATTTCCCTTCGGCCCACGTGTGGGACGCAGCCAGTGGAGCAGCACTCTCCTCGTATGCCGGGGGAGGAGGGGGGCTTGTATCGGTGGCCTATCTCTCTGGATCACGCTTCGTGACACTTGCCGCGGACGGCGCCCTCGTCGCCTGGGAGACGAATCCCCCCTGGACGCTCGCGGCAACGATCGGTGGGGATGATCAGCCGGGGCTGATCGCCGACCGGGTGATGAGCGTCGACTTCAGTGCCGACGGCACGCAACTCCTCGTCGCAGGCGGTGTGCCTTCGCGGTCCGGAGAGCTGGCGATCTTTCAGGTCGCTGACGGCGCGCGGAGCTTCCATCTCCCCCAGGCGCACGACGACGTCGTCCATGCGGCCCGGTTCTCGCCCGACGGGCGAAGGGTCGCATCCGGGGGCGCCGACAAATATCTGCGGACCTTCGATATCGCCTCGATGAAGCCTCTGCGCCGTTTCGAGGGGCATACAAACTCTCTCCTCGGGGTGGCCTGGAAGGGGGATGGGCTCGAGATCGCCTCGGCGGGCGCCGATGCGGCCGTGAAGGTGTGGGATACCGACTCCGCCGATCAGAAGCAGTCGATCGGCGGATTCACCCGCCACGTCACGGCGGTGGAGTATCGCGGGGCGTCCGACGAGATCGTGTCGACCAGTGGCGACAAGCAGGTGCGCGTCCACAACGCCAGTAACGGCGGCCTCGCACGGACGATCCCTTCCGTGCCGGCGTGGCTCCACGGCCTCGACGTGACGGCGAGCGGGGAGGTCGTCGCCGCAGGGAGCGCCGACGGCACCGTATACGTGTGGAATGCCACGAACGGCCAGGTGTTGGCAACGATCCCGGCGGAGAATGCCGATGCGAAGGCTGCCGACGGTCCCGGGCCGACCACGCGTTGAAGCGGCGCGATCGTCAGGAGATCGAATCGACGAGCTCTCGCCGCTGCCGGTCAGACGAGCTCCTCGATCGGTCGCCCCTGCTCGATCATGTACACGGGGCGTCCGGCCTGATTGACATACTGAACCCGTCCCTCGATCCCCAGCACCTGGAAGATCGTCGCCATCAGGTCCTGCGGGCCGATCGGTGTGGTCTTGGGGACATCGACCTTCTCGGCCGATTCACCGATCACCTGCCCCATCTTCAGGCCGCCACCGGCCAGGGCCAACGTGCTCAAGGGGGCCCAGTGGTCGCGGCCGGCGCTGCCATTGATCTTCGGCGTGCGGCCGAATTCGCCACTGACGACGAGGAGGATCTTCTCGTCGACGCCGCGCATCGCCATGTCCTCGACGAGGGCCGAGACGGCCCGGTCGAGGGCCGGCCCGAGCGTGTCCATCGCGGCCTTGATGCCGGAGTGCATGTCCCATCCGCCGTGACTCACGGTCACGAACCCGCAACCGGCCTCGCAGAGCCGGCGGGCTTGGAGCAGCTGCTGGCCCAGGCCGGGGCCGTAGCGGTCGACGACGCGCGGGTCTTCGTACTTCAGGTCGAAGGCCTGCTGCGAGCGGCTGAGGATGATGTCGAAGGCCTGCTGCTCGAAGGCGTCGAGCCCCTCGACCAAGCCGCTGCGGTCGACCGAGCGGCGGACAGTATCGATGCCCGCGAGCAGATCGCGGCGGCCATCGAGCCGATCCTTGCCGACGACGAGCGCCATGTTCTGCCGCGCCTCGCCCCCCGGATCGAACGGACCGAAGGCTGTGCCGAGGAACGAGGGGCCGTCGGCGTAGATGCCACCGATGCGGACGTACGTCGGGATCCCGGATTGCGGGTGATTGGTGCCACGCTGCCGGGCGAGGATCGAACCGATGCCGGGGCGGTCCGGCACGGCGCCGTTGTCGGCGAGCCGGTTGTCATAGCCGGTCATGACGTAATGCGTGCCGCCGGAGTGACCGCTGTTGGTGTGGGCGAAGCTGCGGACGATTGCCAGCTTGTCGGCGATCTTGGCCATCCGTTGGAAGTTGCCTCCGAAGGAGACGCCGGGGAGGTTCGTCGCAACCTCGCCGGTGACGCTGCGGTATTCGGCCGGCGCCGTCATCTTCGGGTCGAAGGTTTCGACGTGGGTCGCTCCACCGCCGAGCCACAGCCAGATCACTGAGGTGTCTTTCGTGGCAAGGCCGGCGTCGGCCCTCGCGGCGCGGGTGCGGAGAAGCTGCCCCAATCCGAGGCCGCCGACGGCGTGAGCCCCCATCCCAAGAGACCTCAAGCCAAGAGCGCCCAAGCCGAGCGAGCCCACCTTGATCATGTCGCGGCGTGCGAGGCCGGCGCAGTTTCGATTCATTCGCCCCGTGGGAATCTCGAGCATCATCGCCCCCTGAATAAAGGTCGTGAACCGGTCTCCCCCCGCAGAATCCTGTCTCATTCTAGCCCTTCACTCGAAGATCGTTCAATTCAACCTAAGCAACGGCCTCTCGCAGAGGTCAACAGGAGTACATTGACGGCAAATCCAGGTGTGCCTAAAATTTTCAGAGTCGTGGAAGGATCAATCGCCGAGTCTGCTTCGGCAGAGCGGGGGACCCAATTTTCCGGGGCGAACTCGAATCCTTCGAGCGGGGCATCTTCGGCTCCGAGCCCGTCAGCTAACCCCGTAGGCGTTCGAGGACGGTTCGTCAGGGTTCGGTGCGGCTGAAGGCTCGCCTGAGAAGGCCGCTCCCGATCCGTGATTCCCGCGTGGGGGTCACCTCCCTTTCA
>CANGGC010000219.1 GCA_947453125.1 Planctomycetaceae bacterium
TCGACTGGGGGATGAAGGAAGTGGAGTTTTCCTGGGTGCTCGAGTCGAACCACCTCTCGAAGCGGACGCTCGAGCGGGGCGGAGCGCTCGTCACAAAGAAATACCGGATGTACCAGGACGACCCGCCGGCTCCAGCCGGCTGACCGGCCTCAGCGCCGCCCGCGCCGCCATCCGCGGCCGCCGTTTGGCCGCACCACTGCCCCTCCTACCCCGCCGCTGAAGCCCCCTGCCGACACCGTCGAGCGGGCGCCGCCACCGGTCGGTTGGTTGTAGTAGGGCCAGACCCGCTTCCCTGCGCGCTGGTCGCGCTCCCACTGCATCGAGCCGTAGTTGATGCCGGAGAGGTTGAAGCTCGAGTAGGGATTGGGCGGGTTGCGGGCCAGGGCCGGGGAGGCCGAGAAGACCAGACCGGTCGCCGCGGCGGCCAACAGTGGGAGGAGGTGACGACCGAACATGGCGATCCTCGTGGAGCGGTGTGGGGGCGGGCGGGAATGAGGGGGCGAAGTCCCGTACGGTTGCGGCCCCCGTCCGGTTCGATCACTCGAGCGGTGCGTTTCCAGAGAGCCGTGCCCCTTGGGCCACCATCGGGGGGGGGGGCCACCGTCGATTCCGCCGGACTGCGATGGGAGAGTCGTGGAAGGTTGGGTAAACTCTGCGGAATCGGCCGCGGAATCCCCGGATCAATGTCCCATGCCAGCCGGCAATACAGCCCTCATCCTCGGAATCAACCACGAGGATGTGAACGCCGATCGGGAGCCGCTCTGGCACCGGGTCGCGGAACTGGCGGCCGTCGCCCTCCTGTCGCTGGCGGCGATCCTGGGGCCGTTGGCCCTCGGCGGCACCCATCCGCTCGGCAAGTTGGGGATCAATCTCCTCGTCGGGATGGCCACCCTGCTGTGGGCCGTGACGGCACCCCGCTCGGGGTGGCTGGCCTGGCTGCCGATCGCCGTGGCCGGAGCGGCGCTGCTCCAGATCGTTCCCCTACCGGCGCCGCTCCTCGCTCTCGTTGCTCCGTTCTCGGCGCAGGCTTGGGCCACGGTTTCGGAGGGGGAACCGCTGCAATGGGGCACGATCTCCATCGATCCCGGGGCCACCGCCGCGGCGATTCGGCAGGTGTTCCTCGGGCTCTCGGCAACCGTCGTGACGATGGATCTCTGCCGCCGTCCCCGGCGACGCCTCGTGCTCTGTGCGGCGATCGCGCTGGCCGGGATCCTGGTGTGGGGATTGGGGATCGTCTATCCCATGAACGAGGATCATGTTGTGCTCGGCCGACACGATCTCAAGGGCCCCGAAGAAAACCTTTCCTGGTGCACCACGCTCCTCCCGCCGGTGCGCACCGCCGGGTTCATTGAGTATTCGCAGTCTGGACCGGTGCGGGTCGGCGAGGAAGAGTATTACCTCCCCCGCTGGCAGATCGGCGACGGGATGGGCTCCTACGTCGTCAGCAATCACTTTGCCGCTGGGATGTACCTCACCCTTCCACTGCTTCTGGCCCTCTGTCGGCAACGCCTCCGTGGGCCGGTCTGGTCGTGGGCGGGCGCGACGCTCACCCTGATTGTCTTCGGTGGTGCGTTCTGGACCGTCGGGATGGTCGCCCATTCCCGCGGAGGTGCTGGGGCGATCATCCTGGCGACCGCCGTGTTCATGGCCCTCACGACCCGAGCCCGCTGGAGCCGGTTGCTGTGGGGGGGGATTTCCCTGATGGCGCTGCTGGCCCTGATCGGGTTTTTCACGATCTACTTTCTCCGGCTGACGTCGCTAGCCGACGTGCTCCCCGATCTCGTCCGCGTGCCTCTCACCAACTTCTTTAACGATCCCCGCATCGCCCTCAACAAGATGTCGGCACGGGCCTTCGCCTCGGCTCCCCTGTTTGGTAGCGGGCTCGGCAGCTGGGGGTTCGTCCAGCAGCTCTACGGCACGGGAAAGCCGACCGTGTTCTATGCCCACAACGACTACGCCCAGATCCTCGCGGAGACAGGCCTGATCGGCGGGGCCGTGATGGGGGGGCTGGTGGCGGTGCTGTTGGCCGCGTTCGTGCGGACGTGGAAGGCATCCGAGTCGGAGCGGATGCTGGCGGCCGGGGCGTGGGCCTCCCTCGCGGCCATCGGGCTCCATTCCTTCTTCGACTTCAACATGCACATCCCCGCCAACGCGATGCTCGTCTGTCTCGTGGCGGGCGTGGCCCTCTCCACGACGGCCTCGTTTCCCACCGGTTGCCTGCTGACGGAGCGGGATCGGGCTGGCATCGCGCATGTCCGGGCGCCAGGGAGCGGTGCCGTGGCATGGTCGGCACGACGGGGGATCGTCGCCGTGCTCATCGTCGGGGCTTGTGTAGTGACGATGCTGCTGAGCGCCCGCGACTACGAGACCGAAAAGATCGCCCGGCGACTCCGATACGCCCTCTACAACATCCGCACCGCGAAGACCGAGGATGCCAGGGCGTTGGCGGTCGGGCGTCTCCAGTGGGGCATCGTCAACGCGAAGCGCGCCCGCCGCCGGCATCCGACCGACTCCGAGTTGCCCATGCTCGCCGGCCAGGCGGCGCTCCATCTCGAGGCCCTCGGCGAGGGGCTCGAGGGGGAGGAGACGATGATGTGGTTCCGACGGGCCCGAGCCTGCAATCCGCTGATGTGGGGATCCCCGCAGGCCGTCAAGGGGCGGTAATGGCCGGGCCAGCGCTCGAACGCGTCAGGACGGTGCTGGGCCGGGACGGTCGCCCCGCCGCTTGCCACCGGACGATCCGGGCCGGCGTTCTCCGGACCGCCGCGGCCGATAGCCGACGCTGCCGCGGCTTCGCTGTTCCCGCTTTCCCGCCGCCGGGCCACCGCGGATGTGGTCGCCGGAGGTCTGTTCCTCGAAGGCCCGATTGGCATCCCGGCGGCGGCGCTCGAGCGCCTCGTGGGGAGGGGCTGCGGGGATCAGGCAATCGCAGCCGGTGCCGATGAGGTCACGCCGCCCGGCCTCCTCGAGGGCCTGCTTCACCTCGAACCAGTTCTCCGCCTTGAAGAACTGGAGCAGGGCCCGCTGCGTGCGCCGGTTCCGCATCCCCTTGGCGACCTTCACCGGCTTCCCCGTCATCGGATCGAGGCCGGTGTGGTACATGCAGGCGGCGATATCGAACGGGCTGGGGATGAAGTCCTGCACCTGATCGGGCTTGTAGCCGTTCTGCTTGAGGAACACCGCCAGTTCGATCATCTCGGCGATGTCGCTGCCGGGGTGGCTGGCGATGAAGTAGGGAACGGTGTACTGCTTCTTGCCGACGCGCCGGCTCGCCTCGCGGAAGGCTTCGTCGAACTTCACGAAATCGTCCGCCCCGGGCTTCTTCATGAGGTCGAGGACCTCGGCGTTGACATGCTCAGGGGCGACCTTGAGATGGCCTCCGACGTGATGGGCGGCGAGTTCCTCGAGGTAGGCGGGATCCCGTCTGGCGAGATCCATCCGGACACCGGAGGCGACGAGCACCCGCTTCACTCCCGGCACATCGCGGGCCTCTCGCATCAGGGAGCGGAGGGGGCCGTGGTTAGTGCCGAGGAGTTTGCAGACGGTGGGATGGACGCAGGAGAGCCGGCGGCACTTCGCTTCCACCTCCGGCCGCGTACAGCGCATCTGGTACATGTTCGCGGTCGGCCCGCCGATGTCGGAGACCGTTCCCTTGAAGCCGGGTTGTTCCGCGAGGAGGCGGATCTCGGAGAGGACCGACTCCTGCGAGCGGCTTTGGATAATCCGTCCCTCGTGGGCCGTGATCGAGCAGAACGTGCAGCCGCCGAAACAGCCCCGCATGATCTGGACGCTGTGCTGAACGACTTCGAACGCCGGGATCCTCGCGGAGCCGTAGGAAGGATGGGGGAGCCGGGTGAAGGGGAGTCCGTAGACGCGGTCCATCTCCCCCTGCTCCAGCGGCAGGGCGGGCGGGTTGACGACGATCGACTCCCGGCCATACCGCTGCACGAGTCGACGAGCGTTGTGCGGGTTGGTCTCGAGGTGGGAAATCCTGGTCATCGTGCAGAAGGCGATCGGGTCGGCGGCCACGGCCTCAAACGTGGGAAGCTCGAGGGTGTCGGCCCCGGACGGCGGGGCCTCGCTGGCGCCGAGACGGTAGGCGACGCCGCGGAGATCACGCAGATCGCGGACGGTCTCGCCAGCCCCGAGGCGACGAGCGATGTCCAAGACCGTCCGCTCCCCCATTCCAAAGACGACGAGGTCGGCCTTGGAATCGAGGAGGATCGAACGCCGGACCGTGTCGCTCCAGTAGTCGTAGTGGGCCAACCGGCGCAGCGAGGCCTCCACACCCCCGGCCACCACCGGCACGCCGGGGAAGGCCTCCCGCGACCGCTGGCAGTAGGCGAGCGTCGCCCGGTCGGGACGGCGGCCGATGCGTCCGTCGGGGGAGTAGGCGTCGTCGTTGCGAACCTTCCGGTTGGCGGTGTAGTGGTTGATCATCGAGTCCATGTTGCCCGCCGAGATCCCGAAGAACAGCCGCGGACGGCCGAACTCCCGCCACGGCTCGCAACTGCTCCAGTCGGGCTGCGCGAGCACGGCCACGCGCCACCCCGCCGCCTCGAGGAGGCGACCGATGAGGCCGTTGGCAAAACTCGGGTGATCGACGTAGGCATCCCCTGTGACGAGCACGACATCAACCGAATCCCAGCCCCGCTCCTCCATCTCCGCCCGGCTCATCGGCAGTGGCGGCGGGACCGGCTGGCCCGGGAGGGAACGGCGGGCCGGGGGAAGGGCGAGCGGAAGGGGGGAAGCGTCGCAGAGGGGTTCGGTGGTGGGCATGGATGCCAGGGGAGGCCGAGATGGAGGAACGGGCACCACACCGCGTGGCGATGCTGAATCCTACCCTGCTCCCCGGCCCACTCCGCCGTCTTCGGCCGGATTCACCCCTCAGGCTCGCGCAGGCTTCCGGGGGGCCCAGTGGTATAGTCACTCTGCTCGATCACGAGGTTTTTCGGTGGCTGCGTTCTCTCTCTCCCGACCGTCCCAATCCGCCGGCGTCGTCGCCGCGACGGGTTTTTTCGCGCTTCTGCTGGCGCTCGGGAGTCCCCCGGTGGGCGCCGAGGAGTCGTCTGCCGAGGCGATCCAGGGATGGATCGGCCAGCTCGGTGCCGAGCAGTTTGCCGAGCGCGAGTCGGCCAGCCGGTCGCTTGCCGCAGCCGGCCCCGCCGCCCTCGGGCCCCTCGCCGACGCAGCCCGTGGAGGGGATCTCGAGGTCGCCAGCCGTGCCATCGACGTCATCCGCGGCTACCTCGACCCGGCCGCCGCGGCCGGGGAAGGGGAGGAGACCGGGGAACAGCCGGCAGGGGCGGACGCCCCGGTGGAACCGTCCCTGGAGAGCTCGGCCAGGGCCGTGGCCTTGGCGCTCGAAGCGGAGCGGCTCCTCGAGACACTCGCGGAGGGGCCACCCGGTCCGGTGCCCCAGATCGCCGCGACGGCGCTGGAATTCCACCAACTCGGGATGGACGAGGCGGCCCAGGAGCGACTCCAGGCGCTTGGTGCGAAGATCAACGACAATTATCTCTCGATGGCCAGCGGCAAACGTGGCCTGGAGGCCGTCATCGATACCCGCTGGAAGGGGAGCCCGGAGGATCTCCGCCTTCTCCCACGGCTTCGCAA
>CANGGC010000220.1 GCA_947453125.1 Planctomycetaceae bacterium
ATGGAGGAGAACGATGTCGTGCCCACGCTTGCGGAGGAGTTGGAGCCCCTGGAAGACCCCCTCCCGATCTCCGAGGAGGTCGGAGACGACAACCACCAAGCCGCGGCGCGGCAGCGTTTCGGCAAGACCGCGGAGCACCGGGAGGAACGCGGTTGGCCGCCCCCCGCGTGGGGCCTCGAGAACCTCGACGACGCTCGCCAGTTGCGAGCGTTTCGTCCGCGCCGGCACGCTGGCACGGACTTTGTCATCAAAGACGGCGCAGCCGGCAGCATCCCCGTGTGAGAGGGCGAGCCAGGCAAGACTCGCCGCGAGCGTGGCGGCGTAGTCGTATTTGGAGAGCGTTCCAGACCGATAATCCATGCTCGCCGAACCGTCAACGAGGAGGGCCAGGCGAAGGCTCGTCTCCTCCTCGAACTCCTTGACATAGAGGCGGTCCTGACGTCCCCAGACCTTCCAATCGACACGCCGCAGATCGTCTCCGCGCACGTACTCACGGTGCTGGAGGAACTCCACCGACTGCCCCTTGTAGGGGCTCTTGTGGAGGCCGGCGAGAACGCCCTCGACTACCGCCCGGGCGCGGAGTTCCAACCGCGCGATCCGGGCGATCGCCTCAGGATGCAAAAATCGTCTGGAAGCGTGGGTCACGCGTCAGCTCATCCTCTCTGACCGGGGTGTTCTCGATGATCCGACGGATGATCGCATCGGGCGTCACGCCATCGCTCTCGGCGGCGAAGCCGACGACGATCCGATGGCGGAGCACCGGGGCCACGAGGGCCTGGATGTCTTCGACGGTGACATGACTGCGCCCCTGGAGCAGCGCCCGCGCCTTGGAGCCGATGATGAGGAACTGCACGGCCCGCGGCCCTGCTCCCCAGGACAGCTGATCGGAGACGAAATCGGGGACGCCCTTCTCGCCCGCCCGCGTCTGCCGCACCAGGGCCAGGGCATAGCGGACGAGATGATCGCTCACCGGCACCTCGCGCACGCTCCGCTGGAGCGTGAGGATGTCCTCGGCGGAGAGCACCGGACGGGGCTCCTCCACCGGCGTGCCGGTCGTCCGGCGGGCGATCTCGAACTCCTCGTCGAAGGTCGGATAGCGGACGAAGACCTTGAACATGAACCGATCCTGCTGCGCCTCGGGGAGCGGATAGGTCCCCTCCTGCTCGATCGGGTTTTGCGTGGCGAGCACGAAGAACGGGTCGACGAGCCGGTGCCGCACGCGGCCGACGCTCACCTGCCGCTCCTGCATCGCCTCGAGGAGCGCTGCCTGGGTCTTCGGGGGCGTGCGGTTGATCTCGTCGGCGAGGACAACATTGGCAAACAGCGGACCCTCGAGGAACCGCACCTGGCGACTCCCGGTCGCCTTGTCCTCCTCGAGGACGTCCGTGCCGATGATGTCGGCGGGCATCAGGTCGGGGGTGAACTGCACCCGGCTGAAGGAGAGATCGAGGCTTTTCGCCAGCGTGCTCACCAGGAGCGTCTTGGCGAGGCCGGGCACCCCCTCGAGGAGACAGTGGCCGCGGCTGAAGAGCGAGATGAGCAGCTCCTCAACGACCTGGTGCTGGCCAACGATCACGCGCGAGAGCTGGGCGACGATCCGGTCGTGGGCCTCGTGGAGCCGCTCGACGGCAGTGTTCCCGGGAAGTCGCTCGACGCCCTGAACCCCGGAGTGAGAAGGGGAGCCGGCAGCAGAGGCGGAGTGGTCGGAGGGGGGCATGGATGGCTCCGGGGCGGCGACGGCGGACGGTTGGGACGGCGACGGGGGCAGACGGAAGGGGCGACCGGCAGGCAGCGGCCCGGCCGGGAGCATACGCAGGAAGGTGGGGGAACGTTCAACCCTTCCGGTTCAACGTTGGTAGATCGGCAACGTTCCTTTGTCCAGTTGGAGGATCGTCAGATTCGTGGCGGTGGTGTAGACCGGGCCGATGTAGCCCTGGGGCCAATGGAGGCCTTCGCGGTCCTCGGTCGCCTCGGCAACGAGGCGTTTGTCGATCTGGTCCCGGTAGGTCGTCCACTTCTTCCCCCCTTCACGGTACATCACCTGCGCGTAGTAGAAGTGGGCGTAGTGCCAGTGGCCGAAGCCGTTGTTGGCGATGTTCCCCAGATGACGCTCGGCATAGTCGAGCATCCGGGGAACTTGGGTGTCGTCGTACTCGCCGGCATTGAACAGGCAGGCAATCGCAGCGGCCGAGATCGCCGGCCGGCCACCGCCCCCCTTGGAACTGTACTGCACGCCACCATCCGGCATCGTGCACTTGTGGATGTAGCCGATCGCCTTGTCGATGATCTCGCGGGGAACGGGGATCCCGGCGTTCCGACAACCCCGCAACCCCTGGACCTGGGTGATCGTGGTCGATCCCTCGTCGAAATTGTTGCCATCCTTGGCGCTGACATACCCCCAACCGCCGTCGGGCGTCTGGGCCCGCCCCGAAAACTCGACAGCCTTGGCGAGCACCCGGACAAGCTCCTCCCGCCGCCGTTCGTCCTCCTCCTCCCCGAGCACCTGGGAGAGGAAGAGCATCGAGAAGCCATGCCCGTAGGTGTAGCGATCGTCCCCCTTGGGATCACCGATGAGCCCGTTGGTGCGCGAGCGGCTGACGAGGTAGTCGACCGCCTGCCGGATCGGCTCGGCATACCGTCCCTGGACCGTCGTCGACCCCTCCATGAGCATCGCCGTTCCCGCCAGGGCCGTCATCGCCGTCGGATAGCGTCCTTCATTGGCAGCCCAGCTTCCCCGGCGCGACTGCTTCTTCACCAGCCAGTCGAGCCCCCGGACGACGACCTTCTCGCGGGCCGACCGATCGCCCCCCCCGCCCAACGGGAGTTCTTCCTCCGCACCTCTTAACGACCCTGCGAAAACGAGGACGAGGAGCGCCGCCACGGGCCATGCCGACGCGCCGGTTCGGCACGCCGGCGGGGAGCATTGGATTCGGGCTGGCGGCAGGGGATCCATGAAAGGCCTCGGCGAGCGTTGGACGGAAGAGGGCAGCGGGGTCGTTTGATCAGAACGGCAGGGGGAGGAGGAGGGCTTTCTCGAACCAGTATTCCAGTTCCGCGAGGACATCTCGAGACGCCGGCTGACGGCCTGCCGCCTGGAACGGCGGCCGCGGGGCGGTCGGCTGTCCGGTGAACTCGAGGACGACATCCCCCCCCTCCGCGGCTCCACGGCCGACGGTCACAGTGTGGGCCGCTGGATCACCGACCATGTCGCACCCGAAAAGCATGTGCTGCTGCGCCGCGATCTTGTCATCGACACAGAGCGCCTGGCCGGTGCGCTTGTCGATGCAGAGGATTCCCAGCCGCGTCCGCTCACCCCCGCGTGCCGGCGCGATCTGCCGGGCAAAGAGAAGCACCGGGAGCGACTCTGGCTGGTCGGGATTGAGACAGTGGCGGAGGACGGTCGCGGGGACAGGCCAGAGGATCGCGCCATCCGTTCTCCCCACGGCCCACAGGGTTCCGGTGGCAGGCTGGCTGACATCCCGCGACGAGGCCTGTTGGGGAAGATTCGTGATCATCCCCACCTTCTCCATGAGCTTTCGCTCCTCGGCCGTCTCCTGTCGCCCCACGAACACGAGGAGACGGTCTTCCCACGGGCTGACACGAACCTGCTCCATGCCGCGCGGCATCTCGGGGAGCATGGTGCGGAAGCGGACGGCCCCGGTCACGAGATCGAGAACGGTGAGCGTTCCGGAGGGCTCGATGACCGCAAGCGCCTCAGGCCCGGCCCACGTCGCCCGGGCCTCGGGGGCAAACGTCCCCATCGCCACGCTCGTCATGGTGACCGGATCGACAAGCAGGAGCGTTGCTGGTTGCAGCCCCCCCGGCGGCACGCCGCCCGGCCCCACCGCCGCATCCCCTTCCGCCAGCACGACGATCCGTCGGCCGCAGGTGACCAGCCGACGATCCCGCCGCGGCAACTCGCACATCCGCACCAGCCGCCCATCGACCATCGACACCACTGCCGACTCGCGGCCGTTGGCGGGAACGACGCAGACGTAGTCCTCGTCACCGATGATTTCGCCGGCCGCCGGGAGACGATGACGCTCCCAGAGCAGGCGTCCTGTGATTGGATCGTGGAGCTCGAGCGAGGTGTTGACGAGTACGGGGACACCCCGCACGCGGGCATGGCCCCCCTGCACCGCCATCACCGGCACCGCCTCCTCCGGCTCGGAGATCCGCAGGCCGAGGGGAACGTTGCCGAGACGACCGATCCGTCCCCCCATGCCCCGTCCGAGGAATGGCATCGGGATTTCATTGACCGCTCCCGACGTGTCATTGAGCAGCCACAGGCGGCGGTGCTTGAGACCGGGCGTGGCCGTCAGTTCGAATCCGGCCACGAGCGGACCGGAGCGGACGACGACGATCCGACCGACGGTCGATGCCTCGGCGCCGATCGCCTGGAAGCCGGCCCATCCGTCAAAGCGCCCCGGAACATCGAATCCGAACGGCTCGCCGATCCGCCGTCCATAGCTGTCGGTGGCCAGCAGCCCCGGTTGCTGCATGTCATAGCCGAGGTGCAGGCCGGGGAATGCCGAGGAGTCGCCGGCTCCAACGGGAATCGGCATCACCCGGGTCATCCGGCCGCCGTCATCGCTCCCCCCCCGACCGGCACCGCCGCGCCGCTCAAGGACCCGACCGAACGGCCATGCCGCATCGACAGCGCCGATCGGGTCGTCGGCCCCCCGGGCCATCGCAGCCGGCTTCTCCTTCGCCCCCGCCTCGGTGTCTTCAACGGCCGGCCCCGGTTCGCGGCGGAGGCCGGGGAGGAGGAGATCCCGCCTCACCGCCAGATCCCGACCGGCGTCGGTCGTCGCGCCGGTGATCGTGATCATCTCCCCCAAGGCCTTCACGAGGTCTTCACTGGCGCGCTTCCCCGCCGGATGACCGGCGAACCAATCAGCCAGGGCCGTGAGCCTCTCGACGCGTTCCGGCACCGGCAGCACAGCTTCGGCGGCGGCGATCCGCTCCGCGACGAATCCATCGATCTCCTCCCGCAGAGCGGGCGACGCGTTGGACATGAATTGCCGGAGACGCCCCTGCACCCATCGTCCTTCGGAGACCGAGACGAGCGGATCGACGCTATCGGTCACGAGCGCCGCATCCTGGCCTGCCGACCCCGTCGGCGCGACATCGAGGCAGCGGCGGAACGTCGCCCATGCCGCGGCAACGTCGCCACTGCGGAGATGGCCGTCAACGATGAGTCGGAGCATCGATCGCTCCGGCGCCGACCGCGAGCCATTGGCAAGCCGGGCGTTCCAGAGCGGAACGGCGGCGGCGAAATCGCGCTCGAGCGCCGCAAGCAGGGCGTCACCGATCACCGAATCGGGGATGGATTCGGGCGCGGCGTCGTGAGCCGACGCGATGGCGCCGATCCCATCGACGACATCGCCCCGATCGATGGCCATCTGCCCTTTCCAGAGAAACATCCAGGGTTTGGCGTTCCCCAGCCCGGCTGCCGTGTCGATCCGCTCCTGAAGGGCGGCGGTCTGGTGGAAGACGTCGAGCGAATCGACCCCCTGCGACACCACCTCACCCCGGTAGGCCACCAGATTTCCCGCCACCGCTCCTCCCCGCGATGGGGAAC
>CANGGC010000221.1 GCA_947453125.1 Planctomycetaceae bacterium
CCCTTCGTGGGTGAGCACCGACGTCGAGAGGTACTTCTCGGCGATGTCGGCGTTGGGATCGATGATCGACTGGACCAGCTTCGGGCCGGTCAGCCGCTCCCCCACCTTCGACATCTCGGGGCCGAAATCTGCCCCCACGTCCCCGACCTTGTGGCAGCTCACGCAGAGCCGGCGGAAGACGGCTTGACCGTTGCCGGCATCGCCCCCCTGCACGTCGGCGATCGCCTGGATCGCCTTCGATCGCTGCTCTTCGGGAGTCGGCTCCCTGCTGAGCAGGATCTGCAGGTAGGGGACCACCTCGGCAGCCTTCTTATCCAGCGCGATGACGCTGTCGAGCATTCTGGCTGCAGGTGAATCCTTGGCAGCCAATTCCCCCTTGAGGTGCTGGCCGCGCCACACGTCGACATTCGCCCCCAGGGCCGCATCGGCCGTGTAGGCCAGGAATCGATCGGAGGGATCGGCATTGGCCGCGGCGACGACCGCGGCCATCGCCGTCGCCGTCGGGAAGAAGCTCAAACCGCGGAGGGCTTCGGTCCGGACCCGCGGATGGGGATCGTGCGATTTCGCCACGAGCAGCGCCTCGGCCTCCTCCACCCGAAGGCGCTCGTCGGCGAGCACGTGGGTGGCCGCAGCGCGTGCCTCGGGCCTGGCCGCCTTCAACAATTTCTTGAGCAACACTCCGTCGACGGCGTGAAAACTCTGCTGCAGCCAGAGCACTTCGCACGCCAGCCGCTCAGCGGCGGGGTCACTGGCGTTGGCCTCGAGCCAGGCGGCGGCGGCGGGGAGCACCTCGGCCGGTGGGAGGGCCTGGAGGTGATCGCGGGCCCGGCAGCGCGTTCGCCATTCTGGGGATTTCAGCTGATCGAGGATGACAGCCATCGGCTTGCCGACCTGCGTCTCGGGCTTGAGCAGCGGCTTGTCGGTGTAGAAGAGGCGATAGATGCGGCCATGGACATGATCGCGGTTGGGATCGCGCTGGCTGTACTGCATGTGACCGATGAGCGGATTGGCCCAGTCGCCAAACCACAGCGCGCCGTCGGGCCCGATTTGCGGATCGACGGGGCGGAAGTGCTTGTCGGTGCTCTTGATCAGATCGAACGCCGTCTTCGGGTCGGCCGGGTCGTGCCGGACGCGCACCCCCTTGAAGCCGGCACCGTCGTCGGAGAAGGTCCAGCGCGGCATGCCGTTGGTGTTGATGACGCAGGCGTAGAGGAACTGTCCCTGCACGTCGTCGGGAAACTGCCGGGTGTGGAGGAACTCGCTCCCCACCACCGGCCGCATCCCCTCCACGTCGAAGACCGGATTCATCCCCTTGCGGCCCCGGTATTGCTTGCCAGAAAGCGGTGTGTCCCAGTGTTGGTTGGCACCGGTGCCGTCGCCGCAGAAGCCCTGCCCCCACTGGTCAAACACGTAACACCACGGATTTCCGTAGCCCGCGGTAACGAAGTGGCTGATCTGCCAGGTGCGGGGATCGAGGACGTAGGCACCGGCGGAGCCATAGTTGCGAAACGGGCCCCACGGTGTCTCGACCGTGGTGCTCATCGCCACCCCTTCGAGCATGTGGACGAGCCCGGCGGGGCTGGTTTCGAAAGCGCCGACGGTGTGGTGCGTGTCTTCCGTCGCCCAGCCATCGAGGACATGGACGATACTGTCGGCGGGATTACCGGGCGTGACCCGGCTGTCGCCATCACCATCCTTGAGCCAGAGGATCCGTGGCTGATCGACCACGAGGACGCCGCCGTTGTAGAAGGCAAAGCCGGTGGGGCAGTGGAGCCGGTCATAAAACACCGTACTCTTGTCGGCCGTGCCGTCGCCATTGGTGTCTTCAAGGATCAGGAGTTTGTCCTGGGGACGCGGATCACCCGGCTGCCACTGCGGATAGCTCGGCATCGTGCTCACCCACAGCCGGCCCTGGCCGTCGAACGACAATTGCACCGGCTTGGCGAGCTCGGGAAACCGTGATTCATCCGCGAACAGCTTCATCTCGAAGCCGGGGGGGAGCGTGCACGACTTGATCAGGTCGGCCGGCGGCACGATCACCGGACCACCGGTCTGATTTTCACTGTAGGCCTGTCCGGGAACGCCGAACCGTGTCGGCGGTGTGAGCAGGTCGCCGGTTGCCGAATCGTCGGGCTCCGGGGGCACCGTTCGGCCGGCGACGAGATCCCACACATAGGCATCGCGAACCGCTGCCATCCGCCGCAGCTTGGCGTATTCGCGGGGGAAGGTCTCGGTGTCGAACGTGCGGCGGCCGCCATACACGTACCAGCCGTTGACCATCCGGTAGTCCTGGAGATGGATCCACGACTTGTCGATGACGGCGGCTCGAAGCTTCTCGAAGCGATCCGTCGTTAGGGCTGTCACCGGCGCTTGGCCGGCCCCTTCGAAGAGCAGCCCGTCGAGGAGGTTTCCCACGAGCGCATCGCCGGCGGCATTCACATGGCAGCCATTGATCGTGAACTGCAGTCCGGGGGTGGCAGTGAAAGCCCGCTCCGTGTCGGCGAGGAGATCGACAAAGGCGATACCCCGGGCCTGGGCCACGTCGCGGGCTACGTCGCGGTAGAGGGCGAGGGTGGCATTCTGCTCGGCGGCATCGGGGAGGAGCGGATCGCCCGAGGGCTCGACGGCGATCGGCGAGACGATCACGAACCGGGGGGGAGCGCCAGAATCGTCACGCGGGTAGCGGTGCGCGAGTTCATCGAGCAGCTTCTCGTAGTTGGTCCGGAACTCCGCCACCCCTTCCGGGCCGGCGAACGATTCGTTGAACCCGAAGAAAAGCAGAAACGTGTCGGCGCCGAAGGCGGCCAGCGGATCGTCGAGCGCCGTGTAGTCGCCGCCGCGCTGACGATTGGCCACCTCGTCGGCCGGTCGGGCGAAGTTGCGGACGACCAGATGCTTGTCGGGAAAGCGCTGGTGGAGGAGCGTTTCAAACTGCCCGAAGAGGTTCATCCGTTCTGCGGTCGAGTTCCCCACAAACGCTACCCTCTCGCCATCGAGCAGTTGCAGCGGCAGGCTGCTTTGGGGAAGGGCGGGGCGGGCCGGGCGGGGCTCGGGCGTGAGTTGTTCGCGGGCGGTGCGGAAGGCCGCCTCCCGCTCGGCCCTGGCAGCCGCCTCCTTGGCTGCCTTCTCGGCGGCGGCCTTGGCTGCGGCGTCTTCGGGAGAGGCCGCTGGCGGAGTGTCGTCCGCGGCCGTGGTGGCCCGGCCGGCCAGCACCGCGATCCCTGTCAGGCTGAGAGCGGCCACAGCCGCGATACCGAGCTTCTTCCACCCAGCCGCATTCGCGCCATCGCGCATGGTGATCCCCCAAAGGTCACGATCGATCCACCCCTGAATCCCGGCAGGGGAAGTGCAAGGGGACCATTATAGCTGGGAGGGGCTCGAAGGGGGGCCCGCGCCGAGCCGGCTGAAAAGAGGGCGTTTGAACGGGCCAGAGCGCGGGGCAGAAGTCTCGGTTTTCC
Organism: Planctomycetaceae bacterium; assembly: GCA_947453125.1. Classification (GTDB taxonomy): domain Bacteria; phylum Planctomycetota; class Planctomycetia; order Pirellulales; family UBA1268; genus QWOP01. Next base: position 3,459 of record CANGGC010000221.1, read on the forward strand.
GGCGATGCGGCGATGACGGCCCCGTCGCCTCACGCCATCAGTTCGGGGATCACGCGGGCATGGTCGACGCCGGTGAGCTTGAAGTCGAGGCCGAGGTGGCGGTAGGTGAAGCGTTCGTGGTCAAAGCCGAGCAACTGCAGCACCGTGGCATGGAAGTCGCGGATGTGAACCGGATCCTTGACGATGTTGTAGGAGAAGTCGTCGGTCTCGCCGTAGGCCTGGCCGCCCCGGGAACCGCCGCCGGCCATCCACATCGTGAAGCAGCGCGGATGGTGGTCGCGGCCGTAGTTCTCGCGCGACACTCCTCCCTGGGAATAGATCGTCCGCCCGAACTCCCCGCCCCAGATGATGAGCGTGGAGTCGAGGAGACCGCGGCTCTTCAGATCCTGGACGAGGCCGTGGCAGGCCTGATCGATGTCCTTGCACTGCATCGGCAGCCGGCCAGAGACGTTGGCGTGGGTGTCCCAGTTGTTCAGATAGATCTGCACGAAGCGGACGCCGCGCTCCACCATCCGCCGCGCCATCAGCACGCTGTTGGCAAACGACCCCGGCTTCTTCGCCTCCTCGCCGTAGAGGCCGAAGGTGCTCTCCGGCTCGGAGGCGAGATTCGTCAGATCGGGCACGCTCGACTGCATCCGGAAGGCCATCTCGTACTGCGCGATGCGAGTGCGCGTCTCCGGATCGCCTATCTGCTCGAGCGTCCGCTGGTTGAGCGCCTGGAGACCGTCGAGTGTTTTTCGGCGCACTTCGGAGGGAACGCCGGAGGGATTGTTGATGTAGAGGATCGGGTCGCCCGCGGAGCGGAAGCTGACGCCGGCGTATTCACCGGGGAGATAGCCGCTCGACCAGAGCCGGGCCCCGATCGCCTGCACCTGCTCGGTGTTCGTCGGCTTGGCGACGAGGACGACGAACGTGGGGAGATCTTGATTGAGCGAGCCGAGGCCGTAGCTGGCCCACGATCCCAGGCAGGGGCGGCCATGGAGTTGGTTGCCGGTCTGCATGTAGGTGATCGCCGGTTCGTGGTTGATCGCCTCGGTGTTCATGCTGCGAATGAAGCACATCTCGTCGGCCATGCTCGCCGTGTGAGGGAGCAACTCGCTGACCCACATGCCGCTCTTGCCATGCTGGGAAAACTTGAACTTCGACGGCGCGATCGGGAAGCGGGTCTGCCCCGATGTCATCGTCGTGAGCCGCTGGCCGTTGCGGATGCTTTCGGGGAGATCCTTGTCGAACCAGTCGTTCATGAGCGGCTTGTAGTCGTAGAGATCCATCTGCGGCGGCCCGCCGACCATGTGCAGATAGATGACGTTCTTCGCCTTCGGGGCGAAGTGGGGGCCGTGGGCCCCGGGCACCCGCGCCACGCCGTCATTCCCCACGATCGCCGCCCCACCGCCATCGCCACGGGCCAGGCTCTCCCCCATCAGGGAGGCGAGCGCCGCCCCGCCGAGGAGATGGCTGCCGCGCTCGAAGAACCGGCGGCGCGGGAGATTTTGTCCGAGCGCCGCGAGGTCGGAAGGGAGCGGGTTCATGGAGAAGACTCCTATGGGCCAACGGGAGGCGATTGAGGATCGAACGGAACCCTTCTCAGGAACCCTTCTCAGGAACTCTGAGACGATTCCGCGAGCGGCAACGGGTTCGTTTATTTACAGAGGACTTCGTCGAGGTTCATCAGTTCGTTGGTGAGCATCGTCCAGGCCGCGAGTTGGGCCGGGTCGGCAAGACGGGGCTTCGAGTCGCCGACCGTGATCAGTTGCTTGGCCTCCTCCGGATGGGCGCCGTAGTAGGCCTGGAGGTCGGCGAGCGACTGCTTCACGATCGGCACTTCCTGGGGCGAAAGCGGGCGAGCAACGAGCCTGCGGGCGAGGAAGTCGATCCGCGATTCGTCGGTCTGGCCGCCGATTTCCCAGGCCCGGTCGGCAAGGGCCCGGGCCGACTCGACAAACTGCGGGTCGTTGAGCGTGACGAGCGCCTGGAGCGGCGTGTTGGTGCGTTCGCGGCGGATCGTGCAGGTCTCACGCGACGGGGCGTTGAAGATCTCCATCGACGCCGGCGGCGCCGTCCGCTTCCAGAACCAGTACATGCTCTTGCGGTAGAGATTCTC
>CANGGC010000222.1 GCA_947453125.1 Planctomycetaceae bacterium
ACTGCCGATGATCCAGACGGTGAACCGCTTCGAGAAGCGGATCCTCGAATGGGACGGCCCGCCGACCGAGATGACGACCCGTGACAAGCTGTTCATCGTCGTCGACACCTTCGCCCGCTGGCGGATCGCCGACCCGCTCAAGTATTTCCAGAGCCTCCGCGACGAGCGGAGCGCCGTCTCCCGGCTCGACGACATCCTCGGCAGCGAGACGCGCAACGTCGTCGCCCGCCACGATCTCATCGAGGTCGTTCGTTCCGACAAGGACCGGGTCGCCGAGAAGGACGACACGATCGAGGAGACGGGCGTGTCGATCTCCTCGCTCCCGCCGATCCAGTTCGGCAGGCGCGCCCTCGAGAAGGAGATCCTCGCCGCCGCGCAGCCGAAGGTGACGCTGTGGGGCATCGAGCTCCTCGACGTCCGGATCAAGCGGCTCAATTACAAGTCCGGCGTGATCGAGAAGATCTACGACCGGATGTCCTCGGAGCGGATGCAGATCGCCGAGCGATTCCGCTCGCAGGGGGCCGGCGAGGCGGCAAAGATCGAAGGGAAGAAGGAAAAGGACCTGCAGAAGATCGAGTCAGAGGCCTATCTCAAGGTCCAGGAGATCATGGGCGAGGCCGACGCGAAGGCCTCGGAGACCTACGCTTCGGCCTACGGATCGAGCCCGAAGGCCGCCGATTTCTACCGCTTCGTGAAGACCCTCGACACCTACCGCGAAACCCTCGACCGCGACGCCACGCTCGTGCTCACCACCGACAGCGAGTTCTTCCGTTTGCTCAAGTCGATCGGGCCGTCGCCAGCGGGCGAGACGCCGGCGGAGGGGACGCCGATCCCGGCGATGATTCCCCCGGCGATCCTCCCGATCGCTCCCCCGGTGCCGGCAACCGAATCGGCTCCGTGAGCCGGGCTCGGGGCCATGATCGTCGCCCGTGACGCTGCCTCATCCCGGCCGGGCGACCCGCGCCGCCCGCTTCTCTCCGGCGGCGCGGAGCGCGGGAATAGAACCCACGCGAGGAACGGGGTACAACACCAAGAGCGGTGAACCATGCGTGTGGGCGGCCCGATAGGTGGCCGACGTCCATGGGCACTTCTTCCGCGGGGCAGTCGGGACGTCTGGTCGTCCCGGGGGAACGAGGGACGGCAGCCTGACCGGAGAACCCGGGAGCGCTGTCACGGGCATCAGCGATTTCAGGGGGATCATCATGGTGGGTCGTGGCTCATCCTTCCAAGGTCTTTTCCTTCGGCACGGTGTCGCTGCCGGTTGGTGCCTGCTGGCCGTGTTCGTAGGGACAGCGGCCGCGCAGCCAGCCGCCAAGGGGCGGCCAAAAGCCAACCCGGAGGTCAAGAAGCTCGACTCCAAGATGGAGAAGGTGAAGGACTCGTTCCTCAAGGACACCGAGCAGCTGATCAAGTCGTACGAGGATGCCGGCTCCTACGACCGCGCCCGCACGATCCTCGAGGCGCTCCAGAAGCTCTATCCCCAAAACGAGCCGATCAAGGCGAAGCTCGAGCAGCTCGCCGCCCAGAGCCTCGATGCCAGCGAGATCGATTTCGACCTCGACTCCGGCAAGTCGTGGCAGGAGGTTGGCCCCGTGGGGAAGGATCGCACGATCCGGATCCGGGTCAGCGGCGACTACAAGCTGACCACGGCCCCGCTGACCACCGGGCCCGATGGCCTGGCCGGTGAGAACCCCGAGAAGGATCTCCTCCCCAATGTTCCCTTCGGCGCGGTGATGGGGGCGATCATTCCCGCCGCAGTCCCCGGCAACACCGAGAAGCCCCCGAAGCCGTTCCTCGTGGGATCGTCCTACGAGCGCCCCGCCGACCGGGACGGCATCCTCTACATGAAGGTCAACGTCCCACCAAACTCGAAATGCGTCGGCAAACTCCAGGTGAAGGTGGGGGGAACGATCCTGCCCTGATGGCCCTGATCGTTCGACATCACCCGTCCGGCGACGAGGGACGACTGACGTGACCGAACGCTGGTATTACGCCCGTGATGGCCGACGGCAGGGGCCGGTGCCGCGGGAGCGTCTGGCCGACCTTGCCCGCGGCGGCTGGCTCTCCCCCGACGACCTGGTCTGGTCGACAGGGAGCCCCGAGTGGTTGCCGGCCCGGTCGCTCGACTGGCTGTGGGGGGGCACGATCACCCGCACGGTCAGCGACCTCGTCGATGCCGCGCTTCATCCCGAAAAGTCATCGCGCGGCCCAGCGCCGCATCCGCTCTCCGAGCGGCCGCCGCTGATCGACTGGGAGCATCTCGCCCCGCGGCATCTGCTCGCCACGGTCGGGGCCTTCCTCGCTGCTCTCGGGATTGCGTTCACGGCGATCGCCCACTCCCGGCTCGCGCTGGGACTGACCCTCGGCGGGCTTTTTCTGACAGCGCTTGGGATGCACGTCGAGTGTGGCCGACTGCTCGCGCAGGTGAAGGAGAATCTCGACAAGCACGCCGCCGAGCGGGCGGCGCGGCGGCTCGAGGAGGAACGCCTCGCCCTCGAGCGCAAAAAGCTCGACCTCGAAGTGGAGCGCCTCGCGGCTGAGCGGGCGGCGGCTCACCAAACCCCCGGCCCGGCAGAGGCTTCGCCCCCCGTCGCGCCCCCTCCCATCGAAGCGCCGCGCTCGAGCACCGCCGCCAACGACTTGGCCGCCAGCGCACGCGACGACGAGCCGCCGGCCGACGACCGGATCGTCATCTACCACCTCCCGGTGCGGCGCTTCAGCCCGGGGGTGGCGGCGATCCTCAGCCTCTTCGTGCCCGGCTTGGGGCAGCTCTACAAGGGGCAGTTTTTCCGCGCGATCGTCTGGTTCGTGATCGTGGTTGCCGGCTACTGTGCGCTCATCCTCCCGGGCGTAGTGCTCCATGCCTGCTGCATTCTCGGCGCGCTCAGTGGCAATCCCTGGACCGATCCGATGACGACCTACGAGCCGCGGCCGGCGCATTGGCCTGCCGCCAAACGGACTCCGCGGAAGCAGCGAAAGTCCGCAGACAAGCCCCCCTCCGACCGCCGCCGCGGGGATACCGGCCAGTGACGGGCCGGGGCGTCTGCGGTTGCCCGCCCCACCACGCCACACAATAATCGCTCGGCTCCACCGAGGGGCCCGTAGCTCAGCGGTTAGAGCAGGGGACTCATAATCCCTTGGTCGTGTGTTCGAATCACACCGGGCCTATTCGCGTGCGTCCCTGATTTTCAGGGACGCACGCTCCTCGGCGGGGGTCGCCTCGACACACCCGTCCCGAGCACTGTTCGCCAAACTGCTCCCTTCCGCTGTCGATAACGCTCTCCGATGGGCGTCGAAGGCCGCCCAGACCGTCGTGCCCGTGGCTGTCACTGCGGGGGACAAGATCGAGTCGCTGCGGCAGTGGGCGTCCGGTCGGTGCCTGTCGGCGGATAGGGTGAGCGTGTATGCGCGGCCGGAAGGGGTGAGTGGCGGTCGAGGGCGGAGGGTGATGCGGGAGCGCGGAGTGAATTGAGCGGAGTTGTTGAGGGCGCCAAAAGACACCGGGCCGGGCACCCATGAGATGCCCAGCCCGGTTGAGATTCAGCGATCAGAAGGCCAACTCGATCAGGCCACGAGCGCGGCGCGCCGACGCCGCTGCTCGATCATCGCGAGCACACCAGCGACGAGCGAGAGGGCGCTTGAGCCCGTGGCGGGGTCGATCTCGGGGACGGGGGAGGGGCTACTGACCGGACCTGCGAGACGAAAACCGACGGCGAGATTTTCTGTGTCAGGGGAGTTAAGGTAACGAAAGTAGGAATACGTATTGGGCGCATAGTTTTCAAAATAGCCGCCCCGATACCCACGCAAGGATCCGGCAGCACCCGTGAGGTCGTTCCATTCAGTCAAGTTGCCGCTCATGTCAAACGCCCCGTAGGCACTCGGGCCGCCATTGGTGCCCACCGTCGTCACGTTGCCATTTTGGCCATTCCAGTCAGCGGCACTTAAGTAGTTCGCGAAGTTGCCGGTGCTGCCAGCAGAGCCGATTCCTGTCGAACCCGCCGTCACCGCCGTCGGGTTTGAATCACTCTGTGTGGCGAAATCCCAGTAGCCTGCGCTCGTGCCTCCGCCCATGTAGTACGCCGCCTTGTACCACTGGTCTTCCGTCGGGACGTAGAACGTCGCGCCCGGGTTCACCGCCGGGGCCGTGCCGCTGATCTGACCGCCGACGAGCGTATACGCCCCTATCTCTGTGCTCGAAGAGCTCGTAGCACCGTTCTGATACCAGTTGGACACCCGCGCCGCATCGAACCAACTCACGTAGTTCACCGGCTTGTCGCCCATGTTGGTCTTGACCGAGTAGGTGTACGCACCAGACGCCCCGGATTGCGTGATGCCGCCGCGGGCGTTGCTGCCCATGTTCGCGTTGTAGAGCGAGTAGGTGTCGGTCGTAGCCACAGAGTTCAGGAAGTCGGTGTACTGCTGGTTCGTGAACTCAAACTTCATGATCTGGAATGAAGTGGCCACGGCACCGTAGCCAGCAGGAGCGGTATCAGCCGTGTTCCCGGGGTCGCCGACCGTCACCCACTGGAGCGGCACGGCGTGGGCGACAGAGCCCAACGGCAGGCAGGCCAAGGCAGCCAGCCAGACTTGAAAAGGTTTGCACGAAAACAAGGACATGAGATGCACTCCTTTGGAGAATTGGACGGGATGAAACTTCGACACGGCAAAACCCCTCGGTGAACAGTCGTTCAAAAGCCCTGGCGACAAACACCAGTGCCCATCCATGCTTCAGTCGGTCCCAACAGCTCGCCCCGCAAGCACCACGGCTTGCTGGGGAGCAGGGTCCGTCATCCGCCCAACCCCAAGTTGCCCGATAGGGCATTCCGTAAGGACAACAGCGTCAAGAGATGGGGCAACTCCATATCCTCCGCACGGATGGTGCACAACCTTGGCGGAGAGCCGCCGATTTCGGTGCAGAGCCCATCGGCTTGCGTCAATCGTTGCTTTTGCAACGTGTTGTTCGGCCCTTCTCACGGCCCTGTGAAACGCCCGAAGCGGCCCTGGAAGAGGATCGTGGCGTGCCGCGAGTCGCGGATCAGAAAGAGGAAGAGGCGATCGGCCAGCCGGGCGAGGTCGACCGACGCGTAACGGTCGATCCGCCTGGTGAGGACGGGGCGATGGTACTTCACCGTCCGCTCCGAGAGGCCGTATTCCCTCGGCCATCTCCTTGTTTTGCATCCCCTTGACGATTCGCAGGAGCATCTGGAGCTCCCGGTCGGTGAGCTCGGAGAACTCCCTTCCGCCGTCAGCCCGTTTCAGCCGCTCTTCCGGCTCCCGGGCAGCGCGTTCGATCGCCCGATTGATGGCGGCGATGAGGTCGTCAATCGGCCCGTATGGAAAAATCGGCCACCGGCTCGTGGGTGGCGACTCGATAGCCATGGCTGCGGAGCCGACGGGCCATGCTGCGGAGGAACGATTCGTCGTCGTCGATGACATGGACTGTCGGAATCATGCTGAATCCCGTTGCTGCCAGGCGGGCACGCGGAGCCGGACGGTGAGCCCGCGGCCCGGTTCATTGTGCAAATC
>CANGGC010000223.1 GCA_947453125.1 Planctomycetaceae bacterium
CTCTCGAGCTTCGCCTGCGCGATCCCCGGGATCATGGCGGCGCGGACGATCGAGAATCCCCGCGACCGGCTCCTCACGATCCTCCTGGCGCCCCTCATGAGTTGTTCGGCGCGGCTCCCGGTCTATCTCCTCATGTGCGGTGCGTTCGTCCCCAACGTGCCGGTGGCGGGGATCCCGTGGCTGCGGCTGCCGGCGGTCGTGCTCGCATCGCTCTACGCCCTCGGCGTGGTCGTGGCGGCCGTGGCGGCGTTTGTACTCACGCGGACGGTGTTCCGCGGTCCGCCCCAGCCGTTCGTCATGGAGCTTCCCGGCTGGCGCTGGCCGCAGGTGCGGATCGTCCTCGAGCGTGTCCGCGAGGCGACCTGGTCGTTCCTCTCCGGCGCCGGCACCACGATCCTCGCCATGAGCGTCGTGCTCTGGGCGCTCTCCCACTATCCGCGCAATGAAGCCGCGGTCGAGGCCGAGGTGGCCAGTGAACGGACGAGCCTCCGCGCCCGGCTCGACGGCGAGGAGGATGCCGCGACGGTCGCCGATCTCTCCGCAGCGCTCGACGCTCTCGACACCCCGGAAGGGCTCGACGCCGCGCGGCGCGGAGCGGCGCAGCGACAGAGTTTCCTCGGGCTTGCCGGCCGTTTCATCGAGCCGGTCGTGCGGCCGCTGGGATGGGACTGGCGGCTGGGATGTGCGGCGATCGCCAGTTTCCCGGCCCGCGAGGTCGTGCTCGGGACGCTCGGCGTGATCTACAACCTCGGTGACGTCGATGCCGGGAGCGAAGAGGGGGGATCGGCACTCGTCCGCCGCCTCCGGGCAGCGACATGGGACGGGAGCCGGCGGAAGGTGTTCACGCTGCCGGTGGCCCTGTCGATCATGGTGTTCTTCGCGCTCTGTGCCCAGTGTGCCAGCACGCTGGTGGTGATCTGGAGGGAGACCGGGAGTTGGGTCTGGCCGGTGGCCTCGTTCACCGCGATGACGGTGCTTGCGTGGCTGGGGGCTTTTGTGACGTACCAACTCGGCACGTTCCTCGTCGGCTGAGGTGTGTTGTGCCCGCGCTCCTCCAGGATGGAATCGTGATCGGGGTCGCCGTGGCGGCCGCCGTGTGGATGGTGCGGTCGCTCGTCGGCCGACTCCTCGCCCCCTCGTGCGCTCCCCCGCCGGGGATTCCCCCGGGTCATGATGGCTTCGTGCCGCTGGAGGGGATCGCGCCCCCGCCGGGACGACGCTCGGTGCGGTCTGTGGGGTAAACACCGCAGCGCATCTCTCCCCTCACAGGGCCTGAAACTGCCCTTTGGGGGACCTGGGCCACTTGCTACCTTCCCGCCCGGTTTCCCCGCCCCGCCCCGTCGGATCCCGGGCCGGTCCTGTCGAGCGCCCGTTCGCTGCAGGCCTTGAGGGGAAGAATCGTACGAAGGGACAGCCCATGGCAGTCGGCGACACGGCCCTGATCGATGCGGATGCGACGAGCCGCCGCGCCCCGGCGGCAGTCCCGCCCGAGGCGATTCCCGCCCGCCCCCGCTCTCCGCGGTTGGCGGTCGCGCTGATGACTCCCTGGGATCAGCAGTGCGGCAATGCCGAGTACGCGAAGCGACTCGCCGTCGGCCTCGAGCGATTTTCCGATGTCCTCCCCTTCGACATGCAGAACTTCATCGACGGCGACCGGCGGATCTCGGCCGGAGAGATGAACCGCTACTTCGCCGATCTGATTGGCCGGGTGAATCGCTCCCGGGCCGATCTCGTCCACATTCAGCATGAATTCTGCTTCTTCGCCCGCCGGATCGGCCCGTCGAACGAGCGATTCGCCGACGTCTGCCGCCGCCTCGACAAGCCGTTGGTCGTGAGCCTGCACACCTGGCTCAAGAGCATGACCCGCAACCAGCGCAATCGGCCCACGTCGCAGTTCGTCGAGGGGATTTTCCACCGCCTCCGCAACCGCCACATCAGCGACGCGCTCCACCGCGCCGACGCGATCGTCCTCCACAGCAAAGACACCCACAAATACTTCGTGGAGACTTTCCCGAAGCTCAAAAAGCGCGTGACCGTGATCCCGATCCCGATCGAGCGGGTGGCCAGCGCGCATGTCACCCCGGCCTTCGTGAAGCACCCGCGCGAGACGTGGGTGATGATGCCGGGCTTCGTGAGCCGCTACAAGGGGCACGGTCACCTCCTCAACGCCTTCAAGCACCTGCCAGAGTCGTTCAAGCTCGTCGTTGCCGGGGGCATTCACCCCAAGGACAAGACCGGCAACGACTACTGGATGGATCTCATCCAGCAGGCCGACGTCTGGGGGCTCCAGTCGCGGATCATCTTCACCGGCTTTCTCGGCGATCCGGCCGAGCAGGGGGCCGTCCTCTCCCAGGCGGACGTGTTCGTCCTGCCGTATGACGAGGTCGGGCAGTCAGGATCGGCCGTCCTCGCCGACGCCCTCTCCTACGACAAGCCGGTGATCACCTCGCGGGCCCGGTCAATGTTCGTCTATCGGATGGAAAAGCAGACGGCGTTCTCGAGTATCGCCATCGATGTTGGCGACGCGGAGGCCTTCGCCAAGACGATCAAGGAATGTGTCCGGGCGGAGGAGAAGTTCCACCCCGACGCGCAGAGTCACCGCGATGCCGCCCGGGCGAGCTATTCCCTCGACATGACGCAGGCGGCCTACGAGCGGGTCTACCACTCGGTGCTCACCGGAGCCGCGCGGGCGGCCTGACGATTCAAAAGACCCCGAAGAGGAATGCGATGCAGATCCACGTCACCGGCGCCCGGGGGTTCCTCGGGTCGCATGTCGTCACGAGCCTTAAGGATCGTGGTGTCGAGGTGAGGGCACTGGGGCGCCGTGATGGCGACCTGCGCAATCCGGAAGTGGCCGAGCGGCTCCTCGCGGAGGCCGACACGATCGTCCATCTGGCTGCGGATGTCGGTGGGGTCGGCTACCTGCGCAGCTGCGCGGGGCGCGCGTTCCACGATAATTTCCAGCTCGGCCTCAACGTCATCCGTGCCGCCTGCCGCGGCCGGGCCCGCCGCGTCGTGCTCGCTGGCACCCCCTGTGCCTACTCCGGCTCAGCCACGCTCCCCCTCCGGGAAGCGGCGCTATTTGAAGGGGTGCCCTCGGGCGACACGGGGAGCTACGGCTACGCGAAGCTCGCCTCGTCGATCGCCGCCGACGCGATCTGCGGAATGGCGGGGCGCGACACGGTCACGGTCATCCCCTCGAATCTCTACGGCCCCGGCGACACCTTCGACACTGACCGCGGGCATGTCGTGGCGGCGCTGGTCCGTAAGGCGCTCCTCGCGGCCGAAACCGGCGAGCCCTCCTTCGACGTCTGGGGGGATGGATCGGCGACCCGCGATTTCGTCTATGTCGGTGACGTGGCGGAGGGGATCGCCACGATCGCCCTCGACGCTTCCCCCTTCGGCGGTGAATCCTTCAACCTCGGCTCGGGGCGCGAGACGTCCATCGGCGAGATCGCCGAAGCGGTGGCCCGCGCGGCCGGCCCCGGGCTCCGCCCACGGTTTCTCGCCGACAAGCCGGTCGGGTACACCCGCCGCGTCATGTCGGTGGAGCGGGCGGCCGAGAAGGTCGGCTACCGGGCAGCCACGACGCTCGCCGATGGGCTCGCCCGCACCGTCGACTGGCTCCGCTCCACCGGCCGTGTCGCCGCCTGGCTCGACGAGGAGCGGCGCACTGAGAGCCTGCCGTCGATGCCCGATTCAAAAGCCGCCTGAGCACGGCGCAGCCATTACTCAAGCCAACCTCAGGATCGTGTACCGATGACAGCCACCGCCTGTGCCATCTCCGCTTCCCTCGCAGCCGAGGCGCCGATGAGCGGCCCGGCAGGCCGCCGTCAGTTCGTGTTGAGCCATCTTCCGGCGCACCAGTGCGGCCTGGAGGTCGCCCCCTACTTCAACGCGATGGTCGAGCGGCCGAAGCACGACGTCTTCTACGTCGACTACATCGACAACGACGAGATCCAGCGGAAAGCTGCCGACAACCCCGGTTCCGTCGGGCAGAACGTCCCCTGGATCGACGCGGTGTGGGTGCCCGGGAAGCGGCTGGCCGAGTGCGTCGGCGGCCGGCGATTCGCCTATGCCGTCGCGTCGCACGTCATGGAGCATGTCCCCAATCCCCTCGGCTGGCTCCATGAAATCCTCGAGTGCGTCGAGGTCGGGGGACGGGTGGCGATCGTCCTCCCGATGCGGACCAGGACGATGGACTACTACCGCCAAAACACCACCTTCGGGCAGGTTGTCGGCTGGTCGATCGAGAAGCCGACGCGGCCGACCCCCTCGCAGGTGATGGACTTCCTCTCACAGAACTTTTTCCACCAGGGTGAGCAGGTCATCCCGGGGAGGATGCCTCCGTTCAACGAGGCCCCGCGTCACTACACCGATCGAATGGCGCTTGAGTACGCGTGCTGGACGAGCAGACGGAATCAGTACCTCGACGTCCACTGCACCACTTGGACCCCGGAGTCGTTTTCGGAGATCTTCGGCAGGCTCCGCGACGTGGGCCTCCTCGACTGCGACATCATCGGGCCGGTGACCGGCTTCCCCGGTGCCTCCGACGGCGAGTTTGTCGCCTTTCTCGAAAAACGCTCGGAGGACCGACCGGCGGAGATCGCTCTGCCGCTGTCTCTCCTGCCGAAGGTCCAGCGCGAGACGTCGCGACTGGCCCGGCAGTTCGGGTGGCGTTGAGCCGCTCTCCCGTTGACTCGCTTGTGATGACAAAAAAACCGGGGCGTCCACGAAGGACGCCCCGGCTCTTTTTATCGTGACCGAGTCGGTGCCCTGAGGCACCGCACTGCGATCAATACATGTCGTAGTCGCCGCCGTGGCCGCCGGCCCCGGCCTTTGCCTTGTGGTCCTTCGGCTTCTCCGCGATCAGCGCGTCGCTGGTGAGGAGGAGCGTGGAGACACTCGTGGCATTCTGGAGGGCGGTCCGCGTCACCTTCGTCGGGTCGATGACGCCGGCCTTGACCAGATCCTCGTACTCGTTGGTGGCGGCGTTGTAACCGAAGTTGCCGCTCCCGGAGAGCACCTTCTCACAGACGATCGAGCCGTCCTGGCCGGCATTCGAGGAGATCATCGTCACCGGAGCCCGGCAGGCCCGAACGACGATGTTGAAGCCGACCGTCTCGTCCTGGGAGAGCCCCTTTGGCTTCACCTGGGAGCTAGCCCGCAGCAGCGCGACACCACCACCGGGGAGGATCCCCTCGGCGACGGCGGCCCGGGTGGCGTGGAGGGCATCCTCGACGCGGGCCTTCTTCTCCTTCATCTCGCTCTCGGTGGCCGCACCGACGTTGAGCTTGGCGACGCCGCCGGAGAGCTTGGCGAGACGCTCCTCGAGCTTCTCGCGATCGTAGTCGCTCGTGGCAGCGTCGATCTCGCGGCGGATCTGCTCGATCCGGGCCTTGATTTCGCTCGTCTTACCGGCCCCCTCGATGATCGTCGTGTTGTCCTTGTCGACGATCACCTTCTTGGCCCGGCCGAGCTCGGCCAGCCCGAGGCCGTCGAGCTTCATGCCGAGGTTCTCGAA
>CANGGC010000224.1 GCA_947453125.1 Planctomycetaceae bacterium
ATGCCCGTGAGCCCCTCGCCATTCGATGCCTTTCACCGCCGCGCGTTCCTCCACGGCAGCGCCTCGGTCGTCGGCAGCGTTGCCCTGGCCGGATTGTTTGCCAGGGATGGCGTCGCGACGGCTCCGGCTGGGCGGGCCACCGGGGCTGTGGCGCCGCATGTCGCGCCGCGGGCAAAACGGGTCGTCTATCTGTTCCAGTCGGGCGGTCCTTCGCATCTCGAGCTCCTCGACCACAAGCCGAGGCTGCGGGAGTTTCACGGACAGGAACTCCCCGACTCGATCCGACAGGGGCAGCGTCTCACCGGCATGACGAGTGGGCAGACGAGTTTTCCGGTCATCGCCCCGAAGTTCGGGTTCGTCCAGGCCGGCAGCAACGGCACCTGGATCAGCGAACTGCTGCCCCACACCGCCAAGCAGATCGATCGGATCTGTCTCGTCCGTTCGATGCACACCGAGGCGATCAACCACGACCCGGCGATCACGTTCGTCCAGACCGGATCGCAGCAGCCCGGACGGCCCTCTCTGGGGGCGTGGCTGTCCTACGGCCTGGGAAGCGAGGCGGAGAACCTCCCCGCGTTCGTCGTCCTCATCTCGCACGGGAGCGGCAAGGACGCCAACCAGGGCCTTCTCGAACGCCTCTGGGGGGCTGGTTTCCTGCCGTCGAGCCATCAGGGGGTGAAGCTCCGCAGTGCCGGCGACCCGGTCCTCTTCCTCTCCGATCCCCCGGGCATCGATCGCGGTTTGCGAAGGACGATGCTCGATGGCTTGGCAGCCCTCAACGACCGCCAACGGCTGGAGACCGGCGATCCAGAAATTGCGACGCGGATCGCTCAGTACGAGATGGCGTTCGGGATGCAGGCGTCGGTCCCGGAGCTGACCGACCTTTCGGATGAATCGGCGAAGACCTTCGACGATTATGGCGAGGCGGCCCGCCGGCCGGGCACGTTTGCTTCCAACTGTCTCCTCGCCCGGCGGCTGCTCGAACGGGGAGTGCGCTGCGTGCAGCTCTACCACCGCGGCTGGGACCAGCACGGTGGCCTGCCGACGAACATCCCCAAGCAGGCTGGGGACATCGATCAGCCACAGGCAGCGCTCCTTGCCGATCTCCAGGCCCGGGGGATGCTCGACGACACGCTCGTCGTCTGGGGAGGGGAATTCGGGAGGACGGTCTATGGCCAGGGGGGGCTGCAGGACGACTACGGCCGCGATCACCATGGCCGCTGTTACTCGGTTTGGATGGCCGGCGGGGGAATCCGTCCCGGGATCGTTCACGGGGAGACCGACGACTACGGCTACAACATCGTCCGCGATCCGGTCCACGTCCACGACCTCAATGCCACGCTCCTCCAATGCCTCGGATACGACCACAAGCGACTCACCTACCGCTTCCAGGGGCGCGACTACCGGCTCACTGACGTGGAGGGGAATGTGGTCAAGGAGATCCTGGCGTGAGCCCGGGGTGAGACGGGGAGACGCCGCGGATTTCCGCCGGGGCCAATCTTGACTTTGCTCACAAATCACGAACAATTCGCCCTGGGGGATCTTTTGGAATCCTGGGGAGGCGCCGCCATGCTGGCAAGCCGTCCGATGTGGCTGTCGCGGGGTGGGGTGAAGAGTCTGGTCCAAAGGGCCAGGCCCGGGTTCACGCTCGTTGAGCTGCTCGTCGTGATCGCGATCATCGGCGGGCTCGTCGGTCTTCTCCTGCCGGCCGTTCAGGCCGCCCGTGAGGCAGGCAGACGCACCCGTTGTGCTAATTCCCTCAAGCAGATCGCCATCGGTCTCCACAGCTACATGACGGCCAAGGGAAGATTTCCCGCCGGGTATCTCGCGACGACCACCTCGCCCAAACGCGATTCGACGACCCACGACGGCCCCCCGGGGACCGGCTGGGGGCTGGCCATCGCCGCGTTCATGGAGGAGTCGGCCCTCGTCGATGCCTACAACTCCATCGACGGCGTCGCGGGGGCCTCGAATGCCGCGGTCGTCAGTCGCCCGATCGCCACCTTTCTCTGCGCCTCGTCGACCGGGCCGCGGACGCCGTTCGCCGTGGTGGGCTCCGATGGCGTGGCCCTTGCCTCCGGAGTGATGCTCGGTCGCAGCGACTATGTCGCCAATGCCGGTCAGGCCGACGTCTGGAACTCGAAGCCCGTCCGGGATGACTGGAACGGCGTCGCCAACGGGCCGCTGTTTCGGAACTCGATGATCCGCCCCGGGGATGTGATGGATGGACTTTCCCAGACGGTGTTCATCGGCGAGCACTCCCAGGCGCTGTCCCAGAAGTCGTGGGCCGGCGTCGTGCCAGGGGGATGGAGTCAGGTCGACCGGGCGATGAGCACAACGTCAGCCGGCCCGGCGGCCACGTTCGTCCTCTCCCATTCCGGCCCCACTTCTGACGGCCCGGTCCACACCCCCAACGATCCCAAGGGGGATTGCGACCAGATGTTCTCCCAGCATCCCGCCGGCAGCAACGTGGCCTATGGGGATGGCGGGGTACGGTTCGTCGTATCTGACGTCGACCCCACGATCTGGGCCGCGACCTGCACGATCGCCGGTGGAGAGAAGATCTCGCAGGCTCCGCAGTGAGCCGTGGCGGCTGATCGTCTGGCCCCTGCTTGGGGGGGCTATACTTCCTCCGTGCGATGGCGGGCCTAAGGTGCCCTCCCCAACGACGGAGCCCACCCATGCTCGAGATCTTCGGTCGACCCGGTGCCATGTCGCGTCGGCTCGGTCGTCGCGCCATGCTGCAGGTCGGTGGCGCAGGGCTCTTCGGAGTATCGCTCGCGAAGGTGCTTGCCGCTGAAGCCACGGCGACTGGCCCGAAGGCACGGGCGAAGTCGGTGATCTTCCTCTTCCTCTTCGGCGGCCCGAGCCAATACGAAACCTTCGACATGAAGCCTGACGCGCCGGCCGACATCCGTGGACCGATGAGCCCGATCGGCTGCCGGACGCCGGGGTTGCGGATCAGCGAACACCTCCCGAAGCTGGCGGAAATCTCCGACCGCTACTGCGTCATCCGCTCGATGACGCACGATTTCAACGACCACAGCGGCGGAGGCCACTACATCCAGACCGGTCATCGCTGGCAGATCCCCGTCGGCGGCGGATTCAGTGCCACACCGCAGGACTGGCCGTCGATTGGCTCGGTGGTGGAGCACCTCGAGCAACAGCGCTCACGCGGTGCCCCACGCGATCTGCCGGCGTATGCGGTCGTGCCCAACCGGCTCGGCCGGCTGCAGGAGAATGGTCAGTATGTCCGTCCGGGGGAATACGGCGGCTGGCTGGGATCATCGGTCAATCCGCTCACGACGCGGATCGACCGCAAGGACATCGCCGACAACCCCTACTGGCGTGATTGCGCCGACAGCGAACTCCGCTGCCGCATCGAGGGGCTCGAGCCGGTCTCGGCCGACGACATCGCCCGGATCCGGCGCCGGGCCACGCTCCTCGAATCATTCGACGCCCAGCGGCGGATCATCGATGGCCAACGATCGCTCGAGATCGATCGGATCCGCGAGCGGGCCCTCGGCCTCGTCACGAGTTCACGGACGCGCGAGGCCCTCGATCTGGAACGGGAGCCGGCGACGCTCCGTGATGGCTATGGCCGTCATCTCTTCGGTCAGGCCTGCCTGATGGCGCGGCGTCTGGTCGAGGCAGGCACACGCTTTGTGACGGTGCACTACGATTGTTGCGACGGTTACAGTTGGGATTCGCATGTCCATTCCAACGATGTACGGCGCTCGCTCCTCCCCTCGTTCGATTCCGCACTGTCGGGGTTGCTCCTCGATCTGGAAAAGCGAGGTCTCCTCGCCGAGACGCTCGTCGTGGCCCTCGGGGAGATGGGGCGGACGGCGAAGCCGACGAAGGATTGGGGACGCAACCACTGGAGCACGCTCTTCCCGGCGGTGATCGCCGGGGCCGGGGTCCAAGGCGGCACCACGTGGGGGGCTTCGGACAAGAACGGCGAGTATCCCATCGAGCATCCGACGTCGCCGGAGGACCTCGCGGCGACGATCTACAAGACGCTCGGCATCGATCCCGACACGGTCCTGGCGATGCCCGACGGCCGGCCAGTACCGATCTCGACCGGGCGGCCGATCGAGGGGATCTTTGGGTAACAGCGTGGAGAGAAGCAGCGTGGCTCGCGGAAGGCGGCATCGGCAGCAGCCCTAAACCGTCTGACTCACCCGGCTCGCCTCACCACTGGAGGCCGAACTTCGCCCCGTCGCCCTGGCGGCGGATGCCACCCTTGAGCGGCACGTTCGATTTTTTCACCGGCGGCAGCGAGGTCTCTTCGACCTCCGGTTCCTCCGGCTCGGCAGTCGGGCCACCCTTTCCGGCCGGCGGTGCCGGCGGCGTGGCAAGGGCCTTGATCGAGAGGGAGATCCGCTGTTCGTCGGGATCGCAGGAGAGCACCTTGCACTCCACCGCTTCCCCTTCGCGGACAACGCTCGACACGCTCTGGACATGCCGATGGGCCAGTTCCGAGACGTGAACGAGCCCTTCCACCCCCGGCTCGAGCCGCACGAAGGCTCCGAACTGGGCGATGCGGCTCACCGTGCCCCGCACCGCGGCACCGATGTGGTACTTCTCGGCGGCGTTCTTCCAGGGGCTCTCCACCGTGTCGCGAATCGAGAGACCGATCTTGCCGGTCTGGCGATCAACGTTCTTCACCGCGACGCGCACCTTTTGGCCGACTTCGAGAACGTCGGTCGGGGTCTTCACCCGATCCCACGACATCTGGCTGACATGGACGAGGCCATCGACGCCATTGCCGACGTCGACGAAGGCGCCGAAGTCGCGGACCGACCGGACGATGCCGTCGAGCAGATCACCGATCTCGAGCGTTTCGAGCATCTTGGTGCGGGCATCGGCAGCTTGGCGCTCGAGCACCGCACGGCGCGAGAGCACGAGCCGCCGTGCGGCCGGGACGATCTCGGTCACGAGGGCCTCGACGGTCTGCCCGACGAGCTCCTCGAGGTTTTCCATGCGCCAGTTGCTGACGAGGCTCGCCGGCATGAAGCCACGGAGCCCGGCGACGTCGCACTCGACGCCCCCCTTGTTCGCGGCGGTGACTTTCGCGGCGACGATCATGCCCGCTTCGAGTTGCGACCAGTCTTCGACGTCGATCGCCCGGTTGGCAGGCGCCACGTTGTAGAGGCCATCCTCCTCGTTGAAGCCGCCAACCGAAAGTTCGAGTACCTGACCGATCTCAGGATTGCCGCCCTCGAGGCCGATGAGCTTGAGAGCCCCCTGCCGCCTGCCGCCGAGATCGACGAAGGCCGTGTCGGGGCTGACCGACACCACGGTGCCGGAGACACGGGAGCCCGGATCGAGCGTGGCAGCCGCCTTCGCCGTTGCGGCCGTGGCGAGGATCGAGTCGACCTCGATCCCTTCCAGGGCTGCCTGGAAATCTTCCTCGAGATCATCCTCGAGGTCAGCGCGGAGATTCGGGACGGCGACCCGCTTCGATGGCGGAATGACGTCAGTGAATGCGGAGCTCGGGGCGCGATCGCCGCGCC
>CANGGC010000225.1 GCA_947453125.1 Planctomycetaceae bacterium
GCCAACAGCATCGATCTCCAGGCCGGCGGCGTGCTACGGATCGGTACGGGGGGGACGGGGGGCGAACTCCAGGCCAATCTCGACTTCGACGGCGATCTTGTCTTCAACCGCTCCGGGGCCGCCAGCTACGGCGGCACGCTCGCCGGCGACGGCACGCTCACGAAGGAGGGGAGCGGCACGCTGACGCTCACCGCGGTCGGAGGCTACGGCTACACCGGTCAGACGACCGTTGCGGCCGGCAGCCTCCTCGTCGACGGAACACTCGCCAGCTCGTCGGTCGTCGTCGAATCGGGCGCGTTCCTCGGCGGATCCGGGACGATCGCCCAGTCGGTGACGGTGGCCAAAGGCGGCTTGATGTCGCCGGGCACCGATGGCACGATCGCGCTCCTCACCGTCGGCTCGGCCGTCCTCCAGGCGGGCAGCCAGGTGTCGTTCGGGATCCTCGCCGATGGCGATCTTTCCGGCACCGCTGGCGTCAACTACGACTCGATCCGGATCACCAACAGCAGCGGGGTCAAGTTCGGCGGTACGCTGCGACTCGACTTCGCCAATTCGGTTCCGGTCACCAATGGCCAGGGGTTCCAGCTGTTCGCGCTCGACGGCGGGAATCCGGTCGGAAATTTCACGTCGGTGGTCGCCGCCGGTACGGGCGCCTACGCGGGGGTGGGATTCTATCGCCGCGGGCCCGACGAGTGGGTGTCGACGTACGGCACGACCGAGCAGTATCTCCGCTTCGACGAGCTCACCGGGAGGCTCGAGGTGGTGCCGGAGCCGTCGACCTGGGTGATGGCAGTCGCCGGTCTCGCCGCGGCCGGCTGGATGGCCCGGCAGAAGAAAATGGCCCGGCGGCGGCGGGCGGCTTGATCCCACCGGTCACGATCGGCACGGCTCCCGCCGCACACACCCGGCCCCATCGACGGGGTGATTGGCGTCGACCCTGACGCCCTCCGACCCTGCCGAAGCGCGGAGGACTGACGCCCCGGCCATTCGGGCACCGGCCGGAATCCGCCCGATGCCGAGAGTTTTCTGACGGAGCGATGAATTGGACCGCCACGCGGCTGGGCCAACGAGCGCCGCAGCGGGCGTCTGCCCGTTGGAGAGCGCCGCCGCGGAGGGAGCACGCCATGGGATGGTGGCCAGCGTCTGGCAGGAATCGGGCCCAGGGGCAACGATCGCGGCTCCACGCCCCTGAAGTGCTCGAGTCCCGGCGAGCATTCTCCGCCTCGCCAGTGGCGCTGCCGGGCGCGGCTTTCGAGCCGGCTTGGCTCGGGAGCGCGACGTCGACGGCGCAGCGGGGCGCGGCGCTGCCGATGGCAGCGCCAGGGCCGACCGGGTTCACGCCGGCGCAAATCCGTCATGCCTACGGGCTCGACGCCGTTTCCTTCGGCGGCACGCCAGCCGATGGCCGCGGGACGACGATCGCCATCGTCACCGCCTACGACAGCCCGAACATCGCCGCCGATCTCGCCACCTTCGACGCCACGTTCGGGATCCCCGCCCCCCCTTCCTTCCAGAAGGTCAACCAGACCGGCGGCAAAACGCTGCCGGTCTTCAACGCCTCCTGGTCGACCGAGACGTGCCTCGACGTCGAATGGGCGCATGCAATCGCCCCGGGGGCCTCGATTCTCTTGGTCGAGGCCAAGAGCAACGCCACGGCCGACATGCTCGCCGCGGTGAAGTTCGCCCGCTCGGCGCCGGGCGTCGTCGCGGTATCAATGAGCTGGGGGCAGGGGGAGTATGCGGGTGAGACCGCCGATGACGTAACCTACACGACCCCCGCCGGGCATCCGGCGGTGAGCTTCTTCGCCGCCAGTGGCGATCGGGGGGCGCCTGGCATCTATCCCGCCATGAGCCCCAACGTCGTCGCCATCGGGGGCACGTCGCTGACGCTCGGCAAGGTGGGGGTGCCTGTCGAATCTGCCTGGGGCCGCAGCGGCGGCGGGGTGAGTGCCTACGAGGCCCGTCCCAACTATCAGGCGGGGGTCGTGATGCAGACGACGACGAAGCGGGCCAATCCCGATGTCGCCCTCGTCTCCGATCCGGCCACGGGCCTAGCCGTCTGCGATTCCAAGGCCAATGGCGCGAAGACGCCGTGGGTGGCCTACGGCGGGACGAGCATCGCCACGCCACAATGGGCCGGGATCGCGGCAATCGTCGCCCAGGGGCGTGCCCTCCTTGGCGGCGGGCCGCTCGATGGCCGCAAGGAACTCCTTCCAGCGCTCTACGCCCTGCCGTCGACCGATTTCCATGACATCGTCTCCGGCACGAGCAACGGCACCCCCCGGCTCGCCGCCGGCCCGGGATACGATCTCGTCACCGGCCGGGGAACACCGGTCGCCGAGGCGCTCGTGCGCGATCTCGTCGCCTGGGGAAGCGTCACCACCTCGAGCGCCCCGGCCGCGCCGACGAGCCTCGCCGTCGCCGTCACCTCCTCGACGGCGACGTTGACCTGGGGGGGCGTGTCGGGAGCGAGTGGCTATCGGCTCTACGAGACGACCGGTGGCACGGCGACGCTGATCGCGAGCTACGACGCCGCCACGACGTCGGCGACGCTCACGGGGCTCGCGGCCCGTTCAACGCACACCTGGCGGCTCGAGGCCTGGAACAGTGCCGGCAGCGCCGCAGCGACTGCGCAAGCCACGCTCGCTGCGGGGGTCACGACGCCGACGGGAATCACCATCAAGGTCGTGTCAGCAACGACGATCGAACTGTCTTGGCAGGGGGTGGGAGGAGCGACGAGCTACTCGGTGTTCCTCTGGACGGGGCGTGCGGCCCGGAAGGTGGCGGGCGTGTCGGCGCCGACGACCACGGCGCGAATCGCCGGCCTCGCCCGCGGATCAACGATCCGCGTCGCCGTCCGTGCCGAGAACAGCCAGGGGAACGCCACCTCCGAGTGGATCTCGTTCCAGATACCGGGGTGAGGCCCCGACAGGGGGGAAAGAGCCTGATAGACTCTTTTTTCTCTCGGAATCCCCCTCATGCCCCGCTCCACACCAACCGTCGCTGCGCCCCTCTGCCGCGCTCTCGAGGCAGGCTTCGATGCCCTCCGCGCGGGCGATCCCGCCGCGCGGGACAGGATCGTGGAGCTCATGACCGGCCGGATACGGTCGATGGCTCATCGGATGCTCCGGTCGTTCAAGGCCGTCCGCCGTTGGGACGATACCGACGACGTCGTCCAGAACGCCTCGCTCCGCTTCCTCCGCGCCCTCGACGAAACCGTCCCGGAGAGCCCGAAGCACCTCGTCAACCTCGCCGCCCTCCAGATCCGCCGCGAACTCGTCGACTTGGTGCGGAAACACCGCGGCGCCGAGTCGTATGCCTCAAACCACGACAGCAACTCGGCGATCATCGATGGCGAGGTGGTGATGCGCGTGGCCTTCGCCGCAGACCCGCACGCCGCCGATCCGGACATCGACCGCTGGACGGCATTCCACGATCTCGCTGACCGTCTCCCCGCGGAGGAACGTGAGGTTTTTGAACTCGCCTGGTATCTCGGGGCCGATCAGGCCGAAGTCGCCGCGCACCTCGGCTGCTCCGTACGGACGGTGAAGCGGCGCTGGGATGAGGTGAAGCAACGGATCCGCGACGCCTGCGGCGACGCCCCCCCAACAATCGACTGACCGCACGGACGCGAGCCATGGCAAGTGATCCCACTGAAAACAGGCCTCGGCCTGCCGATGAGGACGGAGCAACCGCGGGTCGGCCGTCCCCTCAGAAGGCCGACACCGATCCATCGCTCGCCTTCGATCTCGAAACGATCTGGCAGGCCTTCGAGCGGGGATCCCCCGAGCCCTCCGATTCGCTGCTCGGCAAGCAACTCGGCGGCGTGACCCTCGTCCGCCTCATCGGGGAAGGGGGGATGGGGCGGATCTACGAAGGGGAGCAGGAGACGCCGAAGCGCGCCGTCGCCGTCAAGGTGCAGCGGCCGGGGCGGCTCGATCTCGAACACACCAGACGCTTCGTCCGCGAGATGTCGCTCCTCGGCCGGATCAGCCACCCCTGGGTGTGCCGGATCTATACCGCCGGCATCCACGAGCAGGGGGGCACGCAGTTCCCCTATTTCGTCATGGAGTACATCCCCGGCGCGGAGCCGATCACGCTCCACGCCGCGCGAATCGCCCTTCCTCTGGAACAGCGTGTCGGTCTGTTCCGCGACGTCTGCGAGGCGGTGGCCGCCGGGCACGCCCTCGGTATCCATCACCGCGATCTCAAGCCGGCCAACGTGCTGGTCGCCGCCGACGGATTTCCGAAGGTGATCGACTTCGGCGTGGCCCACGCCTGCGGGAGCGAGGGATCGACCGCCTCGCTCACGCGGACCGGCCAGCTCATCGGCACGATCCAATACTCCCCCCCGGAGCTCCTCGGCGGCGCCGACGCCGACGCCCGCAGCGATGTCTGGTCGCTCGGCATGATCCTCCACGAGCTCGTCACCGGCAGGCTCCCGTTCGATGTCACGGGGATGCCGGTGCTCGCCGCGATCGCGACGGTCGGCCGACACGAGCCGGGCCTCGCGCACACGGCGCGGGGGCGGACGTCTCAGGCGATCGCGGCGGTCGTCGACGCCTGCCTCGATCGCTCCCCAGCCGACCGTCCAGCCGATGCGGCCGATCTCGCCCGCCGGCTCTCGGCCCTCCTCGCCACGGCCCCATCGACGCCGGCGGCCTGGTTACCGCAGACGATCGAGGAGGGGCCTGCCCGCACGGCGGGCTTGAGCCGGCGCAGCGTAATCCTTGCGGCAGCCGGGGCGACCATGGCGGCGGTCGTCGGGGCCTCTCGCGGCTGGAAGCCAGCCTTTGAAACGCCAGTGAAAGAGGCCTCGGACGACACCGAGGACGGCGCGGCCGAAACCGACGAGTTTGGTAATCGTCTGCTCCCTGACGGCTCTGTCCAGACGCCGATCTCCCGCCCCGATTTCCGTTTCGGTTTTCCGACAATCGATTCCGAGGACGCCGAGACGTATCTCGTCGACTCGACCGGGGTCCGAAAATGGCATGAACCGTTCGGCACGAACAGGTCGTATTGGGCCCCGACCGAACACGATGTCGAAGGGAGGCTCGTGTACCGGTTCGACCTTCCTGGAACGAGCAGACGGGGCCATCTCATCGCCCACCTCGCGACCTGGAACGACGAAGTCACCAACGGGGTGGTCGGCCGCGGCGCCGGCGCGATCGAAGCCTCACATGACGGCGAAACTTGGATCCCGATCGATGACGGCCTCGACCCGCCGGCATGGGGAAGGCTCGTCACGGTCAACGGGCCGCTCCCCGAGGGATGCCTCGGGAGCGCGACGATCTGGATCCGGGTGCGGCTGCTGACCTCCGGTGCCTGGGCGGGCGGCAGTTACAACGTCGCCCAATTCGGCGGTGCGTATGAAAAAAGCCGAACGAACGTCTTCCAGATCGACGTCGAGTGCGAGCCGGACAACACACCCAAAACGGCGACGGATGGTTCCCCTTGACCCCGTCTGGCGACTGACGGCCTGCAGAAGCGATATCCCCACGAAA
>CANGGC010000226.1 GCA_947453125.1 Planctomycetaceae bacterium
CGAAGCGGTAGGGCATCGACGGCACTCCGAGGGGTTTTGAGCCGGCGGAAATCGTAGCATCCCCCGATCGAGCAGATCGCGCTGCCGAACGGTGACCACCGAGCCACCGGCCGGGAGCGTCACTTCGCCCGCTTCGTCACGAGCCCTTCGGCGGTGCACGTGGTCGTGCCGAGGCCGTCGGCCTCGGTGACGTCGACGAGCGCCGAGGGAAAGAGGATTCGCTCGATCCAGCCGAGGTCGGGCGTCGGCAGCCGGGCGGCGAGATCCTTGTCGGTCTCCCCTGCCCCGAGAACGAGATTGTCGGGGATGTCGGTCGAGAGCTGCGCGGCGACGAGCGGCACGCCATGGACGACCACCCGGATCCGCCGCGTCGTCGGAGTCACCTGCTTGAGCTGACGCTCGCGTCCCTCGGCGTCGGTGTAGGTGACCGTGCCGCCGGCCGTCGTTGAGACTTCGACCTGCGCTGGCGACGCAGCGTCGTAAACCCACATCGTCCGCTCGAACGTCTTCGCCACCGTCGCGATCTCACGGTCGTGATCGGCCCCAGCGTCGACCTTCGTGGCCACGACCGTCCCCGGCTCGACAAGCGCCGTGAGCCCGGCGGGCAGCTCGGCGGCCACCTTGGACACCGCCGGCTCCGGAATCTTCGCGGCCACGATCACGGCAAGCGTCGTCCCCGGCTTCTTCTTTCCCTCGCCGGCCTCGGTGTCTCCGCCGTCGTCTTCCGGAGGGGCCGCGTAAAGGAGCATTCCATCGACGCTCCGGACGGCGAGATCGTCGACGGTGTCCCCCGATTGCACCGGCTGCCATTCATAGCGCCAGACAGGCAAGCCCGTCGCCGCCGACCAGAGCACCGCCGCGAGCCCCCGCGCCGATTGAATGAGGAGCTGCTCGTCTCCAACCCACGCCAGCGCCGTGCGCTGCAAACTCGCGCCCTGGACATGGAAGACGGGGATCGGGCCGGTCGGATCGGCAAGATCGTGGATCTGTGCATTCCCCTCCTGGATCAACGCCAAGCGTCGCCCGTCGGGATCGAAGCTCACCCCAGACGTGGCGCCGACGGGGAGCGACATGAGCACCTTGCCACTGGCCGCGTCGCACACCTGGACGCCGCGCGTGTCTGGGAGGGCGAGATAGCGGCCGCCACCGGAGAGGGAGGGCATCGGGGAATGCCCCGGATCCTGGGCGAGCCGGTAGAGGGCCCGCTTGGCGTCGATGTCCCAGCAGGAAAACTCCTCACGACTGCTTTGATGGACGACGAGATTGTCGTTGATGATCCGCCCCCAGGGCTGGCGGGCGAGGGGCTGGCCATCGCCGCACGGCGCCCGCCACGCCGACCAGGCGGTCGCGGCCTTCCGCCCCGGGGCGGCATCCCATAGCGTCAGCACCTGCTTCGCCGCCCCCTCTGCGGTGACCTTCTCGCGCGACACGGTCAGGAGACGCTCGAGGATCGGGTGGTAGTCGAGAACGATCTCGGGGCCGGAGAGATCGTGTTCGGCGATCACCGTCTGCGACTTGATCGACACCCACACGATCCTCGTCGGCAGCGGCCGCCCAGGCGTCGAGTTTTCGATTCCCACGAGCACCACGCCGCCGGCTCCTCCCAACGGGATAACCCGTCCGACGCGATCGAACGGATCCCGACGGGTGATCACCACCGTTCCCGCGACGACGCCACGACCGGCATCGGCCGGATCGGCGACGAGCGGCTCGGGGGCCAAGGGGGGGAAGTCGGTGTGGTTGGTCGCCCGGGCGGTGGTGTCGAACGTTTCCACCTGCGGCGGGCCCTCGCCGCGGGGCGCGAGACGGCGGCGCGTGCGGCGGACGATCAACTGATCGAGCGGGGCGAGCTGGTCGAGCTCGATCGTAAGATCGCTGCCATCGGTCTGCCGCAGGGTCAGCGCCGTCCCCTCGATCCCCACGAGGCTCGCCTGCACCTTGAACATCCCCGTGGCATCGCTCCACTCGCGCTCCGGCACGAGGACGCGCTGCGCATCCGCCGGGGAGGCCATCAGGCACCACACAGCAAGTACGACGACGGCCCCCACCACCGCCCGGATCTCCACGAAGCCGCCGCACCGGTCGGGGCTGATCGCAGGCGGGCAGGAAGGCTTGGGCATGGAGCGATTCTTGGGGACGACGAAGCCGCGACGTTCGGGAGGGCCCTCCGCGGGCCCTCCACGGGAGTGGCAAGGGGACTCTTGAATCCCGAGTATCGCCCCCCACCCTCGCCCCCCGCAAGGCTGATGCAACACTCCGCCCCCCGGCCATGAGGCTCCCGACACTCGCTGTTTCTGGACACCCGCGATCGACGCCGATTATGCTCCTGCCAATCCCCGATTCCCCGCAGGAGCCCCTCCATGCGCCCCGAGCCCCGTTCCTCCGAGCTTTCGACGTTTCCGACCAGCCCCGCCAACGACACGCCGCGACTGGCCGGCCGCGCGAGCCGGCGGACGTTCCTCGGTGCGTCGATTGCCGCCAGCACCGTCTTCAGCCTGCCGACGATTGTCCGCGCCGAGAATCGGGCAGAGAAACTGCGGATGGCGGTGATCGGCTGCGGCGGCCGTGGCGGCGGCAACCTCGACGCCGTCCTCGGCGAGCAGGTGGTGGCGGTGTGTGACGTCAACGCCAAGACGCTCGCCGGTGCCCTCGGCAAGGCGCCCGGCGCCAAGGGCTTCGGCGACTACCGCCGGCTCTATGAGGAACTCAAGTCCTCCGAGTATGACGCGGTCGTCGTCAGCACCACCGAACACACGCATGCCTTCGCGACGCTCCCGGCACTCCGCGAGAAGAAGCACGTCTACTGCGAAAAGCCGCTGACGCACAACGTTCGCGAGGCCCGTGTCGTCACCGAGGCGGCAAAGCTGGCCGGCGTCGCCACGCAGATGGGAACGCAGATTCACGCCGAAGCCAACTACCGGCGCGTCGTGGAACTCGTGAAGGGCGGGGCGATCGGGAAGGTGAGCGACGTCCACTGCTGGGTCGGTCGGGCGTGGGGGCTGCAGTCGCCGGAGGATGCGAAGAAGTATGGCGACATCAGCGCCGTCCAGGATCGCCCCGTCGGCTCGACGCCGATCCCTGAAGGGCTCGACTGGGATCTGTGGCTCGGCCCCGCCCCGCAGCGCCCCTTCCATGAGGCCTACTGGCCGGGGCCGAAGTGGTATCGGTGGTGGGATTTCGGCAGCGGCACGATGTCCGACTTGGGGAGCCACTGGATCGATCTCCCCTTCTGGGCGCTCGATCTCGATGCCCCGAAGACGGTCGAAGCCTTCGGGCCGCCCCCCCATCCGGAACTCGCCCCGGCGTCGATGCACGTCACGTACACGTACGGCGCCCGCGGCGACCGCGCCCCGCTCTCGCTGACGTGGTATCAGGGGAAGGACAAGCCGCCGGCCTGGGAAGAGGGCTCGATCCCGCGCTGGGATTCCGGCTGCTTATTTATCGGCACCCAGGGGAGCCTCCTGGCCGACTACGGCCGTCATCTCCTCCTCTTCGGCCCCGACGTCCGCGACTTCAAGCGGCCGGCCGAATCGATTCCGCCGTCGCTTGGCCATCACGCCGAGTGGCTCCATGCCTGCAAGACCGGCGCGGCGACGACCTGCCCCTTCAGTTATTCGGGGCCCCTCACCGAGGCCAACCACCTCGGCAACGTTGCCTACCGCTCGGGGAAGAAGCTCGAGTGGGATGCAGCGGCGATGAAGATCCCCAATGCCCCCGAGGCGGAGAAGTTCCTCACGCGGGAATACCGCAAGGGCTGGGAGTTTGACCGGATCGCCTGAAAATCCGTCGACCATGGGGCCGTAACCCCTCCCGTTCATCCCTCCCGGAGGCCCCCATGATTCACCCGTCAGATCTCCGGGCGCGCCTGCCGGGCTTGGCGATAGCGTGCGCCATGGTCGCCGCGATCGGTTTGCCTGAGACCGGGAATGCTCAGAGCACTGGAAGCGCTCCCCCGGGCCCGGCGATCGGCAGGGTCGACTGGCATCTCGATCCGGCACCCTTCAAGGCGCGGGCCGATCGATCGGCCGACGGGGCCACGCTCACGCTCGACAATGGTCTCGTCCGTCGTGTCCTCCGCCTCGAGAACGGCTGCGCCACCATCGCCCTCGACGACCTCGCCGGCGACCGCAGTCTCCTCCGCGCCGTAGGCCCCGAGGCGCTGGTGACCATCGACGGCACCGAGCATCGGATCGGCGGGCTCGTCGGCCAGCCGAACCGGGCGTTCCTCCTTCCGGCCTGGCTCGCCGGGATGTCGGCCGATCGGGAGGCCCTCCGACTCACTGGGATCGAGACCGGCGTCACGGTCGAGCGGTTCCCCTGGAAGCGCTCGCGTCATCACGCCCCCGCTGCCGCCTGGCCGCCGCCGGGGGTGTCGGCCCGCCTCGACTTCGCCCCCGCGGGTGAAGATCCTCCCTTCACCGTCAGCGTCCACTACGAGCTCTATGACGGCCTGCCCGCGTTCTCGAAGTGGATCGTCGTCACGAATCGTTCGGGCAAGCCGCTCACCGTCGACCGCTTCACCGCCGAACACCTCGCGATCGTCGAGCCCTCCAATCCGGTCGACGACGCGCCGGGGGTCATCCTCCCCCATCCCGATGCGCTCCATGTCGAGACCGATCAGGCCTTCGGCGGCTTTGGCCACGAACATGCCTGCCGCCATGCCGTCCACTGGAGGGAAGACCCGGCGTTCGGCACGCAGGTCAATTACGAGAAGAAGATGCCCTGCCTCCTTGAGGTGGGCCCGTTCCGCGGGCCGGCCCAGGAGGTAGCACCGGGGAACTCGTTCGAGAGCTTCAGGGCCTTTGTCCTCGTCCAAGATTCCACCGACCGGGAGCGACGCGGGCTGGCCGTGCGGAGATTCAAGCGCACCTTGGCGCCGTGGGCGACGGAAAACCCGCTCATGCACCACCTCCTTGACTCCCGCCCCGAGGCGGTGCGCCGGGCGATCGATCAGGCGGCGGAGGTCGGCTTTGAGATGGTGATCCTCTCCTTCGGCTCCGGCTTCGATGCCGAGAACGAGCTCCCAGAGCATCTCGCCCGCTTCCAGGCCCTCGCCGACCACGCCCGCGCGCGCGGCGTCGATCTCGGCGCCTATTCCCTTCTCTCGAGCCGGCAGATCGGTAGCGGGAACGACGTCGTCCCCGCCCCCGGCGAGAAGACGACCTTCGGACACGCCCCGGCCCTGACGAGTGCGTGGGGCCTCGACTACTTCCGCAAGCTCGAGAAGCTCTACGACACGACCGGATTCACCGTCCTCGAACACGACGGCTCCTATCCCGGCGATTGGGACGTCACGCCCCGGCCGCCGCTCCAGCGCGGCCTCGACGACTCGCAGTGGGCGCAGTGGCGGATCATCCGCGATTGGTATCGATGGTGCCGGGAGCGCGGCGTCTATCTCAACGTCCCCGATCACTACTTCCTCGCCGGCTCGAACAAATGCGGGATGGGCTACCGGGAGACGAACTGGTCGCTTCCCCGGGCAGAGCAGGTGATCCAC
>CANGGC010000227.1 GCA_947453125.1 Planctomycetaceae bacterium
ATCGTTGCGGCGCACGAACAGGATCTTCCGTCCCATCGCCGAGGCCTCCTGGCGGAGGACCCGACCGGTGCGGTCGACCCACAGCCGGGCGCGCGGCTCCCGGTGCGACGAGGGGTCGTCCCGGTAAGAGACGAGGTCGACGGTCACGAGGTGATCGTCCCAGAAGATCGATTCGCTCCCCTCGACCTCTGCGTGGAGGATCTCGATCGGCGACTGGGCGGGGCGGAGCGGACTGTAGACGGGGACGGTCCATTGCTGACCGGTCACGAGGCCTGGGAGCATGGCATGGGGGGAGAGTTCGTCGCCGAGCATCATCGTCTCGGGAAGGAATCGCTTCGTCTCGTAGACCATCTCGCCGGAGCGGATGACGATCGTCACCTCCCCGTCGTCGACCGTGCCCGTGAGGAGGATCTTTCCGTCGCTGCCGGGGAGATCGATCGCCGAGTTGAAGGAGGTGAGTTGGCCGGCCCGGTCGATCTCCACCCGCCCTGTCGCTTCGAGGGTCAGCACCGCCGAGGCGGGGATCGCTTGCCGGATGAGGAGCCTGGTCCAGGCCGGCAGGAGTTGCCCGATCGGCAGATGATCGAAATGGAGGAGGCTTTCGACCCGCATCCCCCCGTCAGCGAGACGCTCGGCCTGGCTGAACGACCACCCCAGCGGCTTGTCGTCGAGGATCACGCTCCACGCCACCGGCACCACCCGCCCGTCGGCCGAATAGCGGGCCTGATAGCCCGGCGGGGCGCCGGGGAGGAGCGTGGGGAGGATCTTCGAGGTGAACAGCCAGCCCGTGGTCACCAGCCAGAAGACCACCACGAGGGGGGCGTACCACGGACGGTTCATCGGCTGCCGCTCGGCAGGGTGGGGGAGGACACCTTTGTAATGTAGACGATCGGCGGAGAGGCTGGCGATTCTACCGGCGGCCTGCCGGGCGATCCTTCCGTCGCCATGACGGGCGATCTTGGTGGCTGATGGCGTCAGCGGTAGACTGTTTGGCGGGGGCTCGGTGTTTCGTGACACACAAGCGCACGCGTGTGCGGAGGAGATCCCGTGCATTTCTTCCAATCCTGTCCGATCTGCGGCCGGTCGCTTCGTATCCGGGTGACGCTCCTCGGGAGAAGGGTCTTCTGCCGCCACTGCGGCGGAGGCTTTCCTGCCCGTGACGGGGCCTCCACGGCTGGGGCGATGACGCCTGACGCGAGCCTCTCCAGGGAGATCGCGGAGCCTTCCCTGGCGGAGCGGGTCGATCATCTCCTCGCCCGGGCCTCGCTCGTTCTCGCTCGATCGGCGTCGGGAAGCTCATGGCCGCCTGATGGGAGCGGGGCGGGGGAATGAGGCATCGGGGGCGAAGTGAGCCTTGTCGGCCGGTGGGCCTCGAGGTGGGCCGCAGGATGGGCCGCAACGTGGTCCCAAAGGTCAGCCGGGACTCACGGACGAAAGCCCTCTGGCCAGCCCTGCGTGTCGAGGGCCGCGATCGTTGCCAGCGCCTGCCAGTAATCGGGAAACGTTTTGCCGGTGCAACGCGGATCGAGGATCCGAACGCCGGGCACGACGAGGCCGGCAAGCGCCAGGCTCATCGCCATGCGGTGGTCGTCGTAGGTCGCCAGTTCCGCTGACAAGAGTTGGGCCGGGTGGACGGTGAGGCCATCGTGCCGCTCCTCGATCCGGGCGCCCAAGCGGGAGAGCTCACGGCCCAGGTCGCTGATCCGGTCGGTTTCCTTGTCGCGGATGTGGGCGACGTTGCGGATCGTCGTCGGCCCGTCGGCAAACAGGGCCACGACGCCGAGCGTCGGCACGGTGTCGCTGATTGCGTTCATGTCGATGTCGATGCCGTGGGCGGCTCGGCCCGAGACAGTCACGCAATCTTCGGCGGGATCGTTCCCCGACTCGTGCCACTCCAGCGCGCAGCCCATCCGATGGAGCGCCTTGGCGAAGGCCACATCCCCCTGCATGCTCCGCCGCGACAGGCCCTCGATGGTGACACTCCCGCCGGTGATCGCCGCGGCGGCGAGGAAGTAGCTCGCGGCCGACGCATCGGGCTCGATGGCGTAGGTCTGTCCGACATACCGGCCGGCCGGGATCGACCACCGTGTCGGGCCGGCCACATGGCAGGCGGCGCCGAAATCAGCCATCACACGCCGGGTCATTTCCAGGTAAGGGAGCGAGACGAGGCGCCCCTCGAAGTCGATCGTCATCCCCGCCGGGGTGCAGGGGGCGACCATCGCCAGGGCACTGGCGAACTGACTCGAGGTGCCACCGCGGACGGTCGTTGCCCCGCCCGGCATCCCGGCGGATTGGATCGCCACCGGCGGGCAGCCGCCGGGGCTCTCGGCGCTGGCCTCGACCCCGAGGCTCTGGAGCGCGTCGAGGAGATCGCCGATGGGGCGCTTCCGCATCCGGGCGGTGCCATCGAGTCGGTAGATGCCATGCCCCAGGCCGCAGACCGCGGCGAGGAAGCGGATCGTCGTGCCGCTGGCGGCGCAGTCGAGCGTCGCCGCGGTGGCAGGGATCCGGCCGCCCGAGCCGTGGACGATGATCCGGCCGGCCGACCAGTCGGGGTCGAGGCCGATCCCGAGGGCCCTCAGCCCGTCGACCATCACCCGGGTATCCTGACTGTCGAGAACGCCCAGCAGCGTCGATGTTCCCTCGGCCAACGCCGCGCAGACGAGGGCCCGATTGGTGATGCTCTTGGAGCCGGGGGGGCGAATCGTCCCCTTTACCGGCGCGCGGCAGACGGGGATCTCCAGGGCGTCGGTCGTCATCCTCGTGGCAGCTTCCTCGGGGGGCGGTTTTGGCGTGAGCTTCAAGCAGAAAAGGATCGGCAGGAGATGGACGGGATCGGCAATAGTGTAGTCGAAGGCGCGGCGATCGATCCGGGGGCGTGGGACTTCGTCGTGCCGCCGGCGATCAGGTTTGGCGCCGGCCGGGTGGCGGAAGTGGGGGAGGCCGCGGCGCTCCTCGGAAAGCGCGTGTGGCTCGTGGGGGGGCGGCGCAGCCTCGCCAGCGCCCCTCACCGCGATGCTGTCGAGGCGAGCCTCGCCCGGGCCGGCCTGGCCGCCGAGATCGTCGCCGTCACGGCGGGTGAACCGACCGTCGATGACGTTGCCGCCGCTCTCGCGACCCTGCCACCTGGGGACCGCGACGGGGTCGTCGTCGTTGCCGTCGGCGGTGGTTCAGCGATCGATCTGGCCAAGGCACTCGCGGCCCTGGCGACGAATCTCCCTGCCGGGCTCGGTGCTGCCGACTACGATCCGCTCATCGTCGACCGGCTCGAGGGGGTGGGGCGGGGGATCCCGATCGACGTCATGCCGCTGCCGCTGGTCGCCGTGCCGACGACGGCCGGCACCGGCGCCGAGGCGACCCGCAACGCCGTCATCTCCTGCCCAGCCCGGCGTTTCAAGAAGAGCCTCCGCAGCCCGCTGATGGTGCCCCGTGCCGTCGTCGTCGATCCCGACCTGACCGCCGGCTGCGACCGCGCGACGGTGGCGGCCGCCGGCCTCGACTGCATCACCCAGCTCGTCGAGTCGTTTATCTGCCGTGTCCGCCGGCCGTTGCCCCGGGCCCTGGTGCTCGAGGCACTGCCGCGGGCCGTGCGCGCCCTGCCGCGGGTGCTCGCGGATCAGGGGGATGCGGCGGCGCGGAGCGCGATGAGCCATGCAGCGCTCCTCTCGGGGATGGCGCTTGCCAACTCCGGCCTCGGCATGGCCCACGGCGTGGCCGCAGCCCTCGGCGTGGAGTGCGGCACGCCGCACGGCCTAGCCTGCGGGCTCCTCCTTCCGGTGGCGCTTGCGGTCAACGCGGCCGTCGCTGTGGCGGATTACGCCCGACTGGAACGGGCGATCGACCCGGCGGCCTCGGCCGTCGACGCGAACGCGGCAGCGGCCTTCGTCGCGCGGCTCGAGGCGCTGTGTGGCGTGGCGGGCCTTCCCCGCCGATTGTCGGAGGTGGGGCTCCGCCGGGAAAGAATCGGCTGGCTCGCCGAGAACTCAGGCGGCGCGAGCCTGCGCGGAAATCCGGTCGAACTCGATCCGGCCGCGCTCGTCGGGATCCTCACCCGGATCTGGTGACCGGGGAGCCGTCGATCACTCCTCGGTCGGCTCGGAGCCCTTCGCCCCCTCCTCGAGCGCGGGGTCATCGAGGAGGCGGAGGAGCGGTTCGGCGTTGATCCCCCCCTTCTCGGCCTGTTCCCAGTGATCCCGGGCCTTGGCGAGATCGGGCTCCGGCTTCGTCGCGTGATGGGCGCCGAGGAACAGATGGTTGGCCGGACGCTCGTCGAACCAGGTCGTCACGATCGCCATCACAATACCGGCCGGGATCTTGTTCCGCGGCGTCGTCTTGTTGCGCCCCTGGAAGCGGTAGATGAACTTCTTGTCATCGATCTCGACGACCCCGACCTTCTTGCCGTTGACGTCGAACTCGTTCCCCGGCTTGACATCTGCGATCGCCTTCTCACGGAAACCGGCAAACTCCCGCGCATACCCGGCAAGGACCTGCCAATCGGCCACCCTTCGTTTGGCGGGGATGTTCGGCCCCCCTTCGAGGGCGGATGCGAGGAGGGCATCGGCGGTATCGAAGTCGCCGCCGCGGAGTGCGGCGAGGGCCGACGCGATTGCAGTCTCGACCTCGCTGGCGTCGTCTGTCGATTCGGCGGAGGTTATCACCTCGTCAGCAGGCATGTCCGTCACGTCATCTCCCGACATGCCAGCGTCTGCCGTTGGCTCCTCCGCCGCGGCGTCGCCATCCATGGTGGCCACGGGGGCGGGGGATGGTTCTGAGTCTGCTGACGCGGTCTCCATCGGCTCGGTGGCCGCTGGCTGCGGCATTGGCTCGGGCGTCGCCACGGCCACCGTGGTCGTCCGCGGCGTCTTGACGGGGGGCGATGGCCTGGTTGTCGATGGGGTGATCGGTTTCATCCCCTCCGGGCGGGAGGGGGACGGACTCGACGAGATCGCCGCATCCTCAGGGCGCGGTTTGGATCGGTCTCCGGCATTTCCCTGCGGACCCGCGGCCAGATCCTCGTCGCGGGGGGAGCGGGTTGCCTGAATCCGCGCCTCCTGGCGAAGGTCTTGCTGCCGTGCCTGCCACCAGATGAACCCCACCCCAGCAGCGACGCTTCCCACGATCGCCAGGAGCGACACCCAGATCGCCGCGCTTCCCTGGCGACGGCCCTTGCGGTAGTGGCGGACCCTCACCACCGGCGGCGCGAACGCATCCTCCGACACGGCTCCCGAACCGGCCGGTTCGTCAAACAGGACCGTCGCCCCGGCCTCGGCATCGGTCGCCGGCACGCCGTGACGCCGCGGCGGAGGGGGCATCGAGAATCCGCTTCCCTGGGCCGAGGGGCCGGGCGGAGCCTGGCCGTTCCCCACCGCGGCGATCTGCGAAAGCACCTTTTCCCGGGACTGTTCCACCTGGAGGATGAGCGCTTCCCGCGCGGCATGGTGCTGACCGGCGGCCAGGCCTTTGAGGGCCTTGAGCCTGGTCTCGGCTGCCTTGAGG
>CANGGC010000228.1 GCA_947453125.1 Planctomycetaceae bacterium
GAGCAAGGAAGCGCCGCGATCGGCGGCTCGCAAGCCCCCGGCCACTCCGGAGGCCGGGAGCACCCGCCCTGGTCTCCTCTCGGGCGGTGTCCGGGCCGGCGCTCCGCCGGCACGCCCGGGCTACGGCGCGCCCTCCACCACGCCGGGAGGGGGAAGCAAGTCGTCCCGTCCACTCAATGCCGGTCGTCCGGTGGGGAGCCTGCTCCCCGGATCGTCCCCCGCCAAGCCGGGGGCACCGGCCGCTGGGAATGGCGCCGGAGGACAACTGCCGGCCCGCCCACAGACCGGTCGCTCCTCGGCGACGCAGCCCACCGAAGCCGCGCCGCGCGTGCCGCTCTTCCCAGACCGGCCGATCGAGTGACCGTGGCTGGCCCGCCCCCTCCGCCCTCTGATCCGCTCGTCGGCGCCGCGTCGGCTACCGCCGCGGGCTTCGTTGCGGCGCTGGTTCGCGACGGCCTCGCGGGGCCGGTGTTTGTCGTGGCCACCGACGACTCGGTCGGCGCGGCTGCGCCTGTGTGGGCCGAGGCGTTCGCGCGGATCGGCTGGCGCCACCGCGTGCGGGTGCTTGCCCCGATCGCCGAGGGGGCGGAAATCGCCGATGTTGCCGCGGAGATCGTCGGCTTCGGTGCGGGCGTGATCGTCGTCGCGGCAGGGCCCGATCTCGTCGCCGCCGTGCGGAGGATGGCAGGGGCCGAAGGGCCGCCGGTCGTGGTCTGGCCCGGCCTAACGCGCCCCGTGGACGGAAACGCCGCGCCGGCCGATTGAGCCCCTCACCGTCGTCCGTAGAATCTCCTGCTGCGGGGCGCATCGCTCCGTGCAGCGACTCATTCGCGGAGGAATTGTGGAGACCAGCCTGATCGCGTCGATGGCCGCCCCTTGTGTCCGTTCTGCCCGTTCTGCCCGGCTCATCCGGTCGATCGGGCGGCGGCGTGCCCTCCGACTCCTGGTAGCCGTGG
Source organism: Planctomycetaceae bacterium (assembly GCA_947453125.1). GTDB lineage: Bacteria > Planctomycetota > Planctomycetia > Pirellulales > UBA1268 > QWOP01. Next base: position 957 of record CANGGC010000228.1, read on the forward strand.
CGTCGGTGATCGTCACTGGGGCTTGGGCGCCGGGCGCTGCCCCGGCCCGGGCCCAGGCCCCGGGGAGCGTCGATGCCGTCGCTCCCGATGCAAGCGAGCACGTGTTCGTATCGGGGGTGCCCGATACGTTCGACGATCTCCGGGCCACCATCGACCGGGTCAAGCGCGAGACGGGGCGGGATTACCGCGTGATCGTGGTCGGCGATGGTCCGGAGGGCGATCGGTCGGCGGGCGAGGTCCTCGATGCGATCCTCGCCCGCTGGGGGCGTGAGGTCCCCACCGGCACCTCGAAGACGGCCTTCGATCCGTCGCAGGACGTGCTCGTCTATGTCGATGTCAACAAGCAGCGGATGGCGATGCACGCCCCCTGGAGCCTGGAGACCGGTAGCGGCCTCGATCCGCGGACAATCGAAACGGAGATCATCGGCAAGGCATTCCAGCCGCAGGCGCAGGACGGGCGTGTCGATGCCGGCCTGGTGGCCCTCGTCAATGCCACCGAGTCGTGGGTCAAGGAACGGCGCGACCGTGAGGTGGCGCGCCGGGAGGCCGATCGGGTGTTTCGCACGCGGACGCTCCCGCTGGCCGTGGCGTCGCTGGCGGGGCTGGGGGCGCTTGGGGCGCTAGTCGTGCAGTGGTCGAAGCACGCGCGGCGGACGCGCGAGGCGCGGGAGAAACTCTCGGAGTTCAAGCGCGAGGTGGTCGCCCTCTCCGATCTGCTCGATGCCGAGCAGGAGCGGCACCGCATGCTCCCCCACTCCGATCCCGACTTCCTCACGCCGATGGAAGGGCGGACGCGGAGCGCCTACGACGGGGTGCAGTCGGCGCTCCACCGCTACCGAGAGCGCTGGCTGGAATTGATGGATGTTTGGGAGAAGGCCGACGAGGCTATTCAAACGGAGCGGACGCTCGGAGCGGCAAAGGCCGAGGAGGCGATCCGGATGCTCGATGCGGCCGGAGCGAAGCCGCCGCTCGACGACGTGGCCCGGGAATGCCGGGCCCCGCTCGATGAGCTCGAGAAGGCCCACGAGACGGCTCGGGCGATGGCAGGCGACCTCGACGGCCTCATTGCAGCGACCGGCCAACGGCTGGAGGCGATCCACCACCGGGGGCGTTCTTCGGCGTCGTTCCGCGGGCCGCTCGCCGAAGTCGGGCATGCGCTGGAGCTTTCGCGGGCGGAGCTGGAGCGCGATCCACTGTCGGCCCGGGCCCGGATGGAGGAAGCGCGCGGAGTGCTCGACACTTCGAGCAGCCGGATCGACCTCTTCGACGCCAGCGATGACCGGCGTCGGCAGGCGGCACTCCAGACCGATGATCTCGAGCAGCGGGTCCGGGCAAAGCGGGCCGAGGGCTGGCTCCTCACCGAGCCGGGGGCCGATCCATCGATCCATGTCGACAAGGCGCGGAAGCATCTCGAGGTTGCCGTGCAGCTCCTCGATGCCGGTGAGATCGAGGCCGCCACGAAGCATGTCGAGGAGGCGGAGCGGGGCGTGGCCGAGGGGGTGGCGCTGCTCGAAAGTGTCGTGGCTGCCAAAGCACGCGTCGCGGAGCTTCTCCCCGGTGCGATCACGAGGCTCGAGGCCCTCGCCGGCCGGCGCGATGCCACGAAGCGCACGCTCGATCACCTCGCGGAGGGCTATGCGCCGGGATCGTGGTCGGATGTCGCCGACAATCCCGTCAAGGCGGACGAGGGGCTGTCGCGTGCCCGGGCGATGATCGCCGAGGCCCAGGACGCGGCCCGTCCTGAACGCCAGCACTACTTCCGGGCGATGGCCCTGGTCGAGGAGGCGGTGCGCCAGGAGGAGTGGGTCGATCGTTGCCAGACGGCGGTCGGGGAGCGGCGCGGCGAGCTCGATGCCCTGCGGGCGTCGCTGCCGAATCGATGCACGGACGTGGGGCAGCGCATCGGCACGCTCGCACGTCGCCTGGAGAGCCAGGCCACCGATCGCGTCCGGGCCAACGAACAGTGCCGCGAAGCCGACCGCCTCGTCGAGGTGGCCAAGCGCGGTCTTGCGGTGCAGCGGCCCGACCTTCCGAAGGCGGGCCAGGTGATTGATGCCGCCGAGACAGCCGTCGTTTCCGCTGAGACCCTGGCCGACGACGACGAGCGGCTCGCCCGTCAGGCCTTCGACGGAATCGAAACCGCAGACCACGATCTGCGGAGAGTTGCTGGCTGGTATGCGGAAGGGGTGAAGCCCGATGTCCGTTCAGGCCTCGCGGCCCTGGAGAACGCCAAAGGATTGCTGACGCGGCAGCGCTACGAGGATGCGATCCGGGCCGCGGCCGAGGCCCAGCGACTCTCGCGTGAGGCGCTCGCCGAAGCCAACGACGAGGCGGGCCGCCGCCGGCGCGCCAGGCAGATGGAAATGCAGCGCCGCCAGATGGAGGATTCGTACGTGCGGATGTCGCGGGGGGCGGGGCCCTGGGTGATCCAGCTCCCCGGCGGGACCTTCTCCGGCCCAGATCCGTGGCGCACCGTCCAGGCGAGGCCGGCCGCGCCACAGGGAGGGGGCTCGACGTCATCCGGGGGCTGGGGCAGTCGCACGGCCGAAGGGGGCTGGTGACTTTTGGCCGGGAGGAGCGTCAGCGGATCTCGATCGGATCGACGTCGAGGCGTCCGATCTCCGTGACCGGCTCGATCGTGGGAGCCGCCGGGGCCCGCGGCGGGGACGCACTGGCCGCTCCCACGCTTGCTGGGGGCGCCGTCCCGTTTGGCGCGGGCGCAGTCACAGGCTTGGCCGCCGACTGCGGGGGGGCGGTCGGGCCAGCAGCGACCGCCGGAGGGGGAAGTGTCGTCGGGTGGGCCGCCACCGCGTCGAGCATCAGTTCGAGCTGCACCACGCGCTCGCGCACCCGCCTGGGGATGAGGCTGCGTTGCTGCGGGGTGGCGATCGGGCCGTTGAACACCAGCCAGCCGCGTGCGTCGCGGGCCATCAGGCAGGTGTCGGCGGCCCGGTAGACCTTGAGCCAGTAGTCGCCGTCCTCGAGGAGCACTGCATCGGGGCCGAGCCTCCGCGCCCCGGGAGGGGGAACAAAAGGCGCCGACGGCGCCGCGGCCACCGGCCCGGTGGTCGGCTGGATGGTGGGGATCGGCGCGGCGCCCGGCGGCGGTTCGGCAAGCGCAGCCGGCGCCCCGGGCAGTGGAGGGATGCCACCGTTGCCGGAGGAACGCGAGGGGTTGAGCGCTACGCTGAGTTGCCTGCCGGCGCGGCGCACCTCGAGGACGAGTGGCGCTTCAGGCCCCGCGCCGGCAACCAGGGCCGCGAAATGATCGGGGCGGAGAAGCGCCTGGCCATCGAGGAAGACGAGGACATCATGCACCCGCAGACCGGCGGCCTCGGCAGGCGACCCGGCGGCGACCTCGCGGACGACGATCCCTGCCCCCTCCGGGAGCACGAGATGATTGCGGAGGAGCGCGGGGACCGGTGCCAGGGTCATGCCCGCCACGGGGGCGTTGCGTTCGGCGGCGGCGACCTCCCCCGCTGGCCGGAGGTCGGATCGGGGGGGCTCGGCGGCCCCCGCACGCGCCAAAGCAGTTAGCCCAATGAGCGTGGAAGCCAGACGCGCGAGGGGAATCGAGACCCGGCTGGGACTTCTGGGGTGCATCGCGACGGGGTCCGGGGGACGGTGGGGCGGCACGACGTCGACGAAACGGTGTGTAGGGGAGGCGCGGCCAGGGTCGCCAGACAGGTTTCGCTGACCGTCGCCCTCGGGCGGGAAGTTAGGAAATTGCGGCAATCGGGGGCGGTCGTCGAGACGGGGAAGCGCTGGCGCTCGGGGCGGGAGAGGGTCGATGCCCACGGCTGCGGGGAAGGGGTTCCACGCCGCTGCCAGGATTCGTCGATACCCCGACGTATCGGGGGAGAGCGTCCCCCGTGGCTGTCACAGTGCGGCCGGCGGAGATCGGTGGGGCGAAGCGTCGACGAAGGGATCAACGGCCATGAAGTGCACGGTGCGGGGGGCGGTCATGGTGGCGCTGGCGATCGGCGCGGTGCTCGGCGGAGCCGAGCCGGCGGCGGCCCAAAACAGGTTGCGTTCCCTGCTCAAGCGCCCGCTCCCGAAGGCGTTCAACGGCCCTCCGCCGGTGGCCACCGACTCGACGTTCGTTCCCGGCAGCGGCACCGTCGTCGATGCAGTCGGTGACGACTTCGAGGATGAGAAGTGGAGCTGGAACTACCGCCATCCCAAGAGCTCGGAGGAGCAGGACAAGCGCGTCCGCGAGCCGGTCGGCCGGGCGGTCAACGGTCGCTGGTTCGAAGGGATGAAGCGGGGCACCCCGGACGTCGTCAAGCGCGTGCCGCTCCCCGCGCCGGGGCTCGAGGGGAGCGAGCACGGGTTGCTGATCGCCTCGCTCAACACCGGCATCCCGGGTCGCCCCAGCTACAAGATGGAGCAGGACGATCTCATCTACAACATGCAGCGCAACTTCGGGCAGGGGATCCGCGTCAGCAATTCCCCGAGCGTCGTGGCCCGCGTCTATCTGCCACCGATGGATCAGTGGGAGA
>CANGGC010000229.1 GCA_947453125.1 Planctomycetaceae bacterium
ATGACGACGACGACCAAAGACCACGCCACGGCCAACCATCAGGCCGATCACCACGCCAAGCCGCGCGCGGAGCGGCCCCACCGCGACCGGCGCGAGCCTCACGACCAGCACGATCAGAGCGACCAGCAAGCGAGCCGCGATGGCGCGGATGTCTCGGCCTTCGCGGCGCTCGGGCTCTCCGAGCCGCTTCTCAAGGCGCTCGCCCACGAGGGCTACACGACGCCGACGCCGATCCAGACCAAGGCGATGCCGCACGTTCTCGCCGGCCGTGATCTCTTCGGCTGTGCGCAGACCGGCACCGGCAAGACGGCGGCCTTCGCGCTGCCGCTCATCGAGCGGCTCATGAACGACCGTCGCCACGCCGCGCCGAAGCATTGCCGGATCCTCGTTCTCGCGCCGACGCGCGAGCTCGCCGGGCAGATCCACGACAGCTTCAAGGCCTACGGCCGCCACGCCCATCTCAAGAGCGCGGTGATCTACGGCGGCGTCAACCAAAACCCGCAGGCCAGCGCCGTGGCCCGTGGCGTCGACGTCCTCGTGGCAACGCCGGGCCGGCTCCTCGATCTCATCGGGCAGCGGCTCCTCGAGATCAAGACGGTCGAGTATCTCGTCCTCGACGAGGCCGATCGGATGCTCGACATGGGGTTCATTCATGACGTCCGTCGGATCGTGGGGATGCTGCCCCGCCAGCGGCAGACGCTCTTCTTCTCGGCGACGTTGCCGGCGGAGGTCCGCGATCTGGCCGCCACGATGCTCCGCGATCCGCTCGAAGTGAAGACGGCCCCGCAGGCGACCCCCGCCGAGACGGTGGCCCAGTCGGTGTTCCACATCCCGCAGAAGCAGAAGCGGTCGCTCCTTGTCCATCTCCTCCAGACCGGCGGGATGGGGCGGGTGATCGTGTTCACACGGACGAAGCGTGGCGCCAACAAGCTCGCCCAGGATCTCGAGAAGGCGGGCGTGCGTGCCGCCGCGATCCATGGCAACAAGAGCCAGAACCAGCGGGAGAAGGCCCTCGCTGACTTCAAGTCGCCGCGGCCGCCGGTGCTCATCGCCACCGACATTGCCGCCCGCGGCATCGATGTCGACGAAGTGAGCCACGTCGTCAACTTTGAGCTGCCCCACGAGCCGGAGACCTACGTCCATCGCATCGGCCGCACGGGCCGGGCCGGGCTGACCGGCGAGGCAGTGAGCTTCTGTGACCGCGAGGAAGAGGATCGTCTCGAGGCGATCGAGCGGCTCCTCCGCCGCCGGATTCCGGTCCGCAACGATCTCCCGGCCGATCTGCCGAAGGTGGAAAGCTCGTCGAGTGGGCGCGAGCCTGGCGAACGCTCGGGTGGCGGCGGCCGTGGCCGTGGTCGCCCAGGCCAGCGTCGCTCCTCGGAAGGGAGCAGTCGCTCCGGGGGCGCTCGTTCGGGGGGCGCTCGCTCTTCCGGCGGCCGCTCGGGCGGGGCACGCTCCGGCGGCGGTCGGCGTTCGGGAGGCGGTGGTGGCAGCGGTGGCGCTGGCCAGGCCGCCGCGGGCCCGGCGCCTGCGTTCCGCGAGGTGAGCGGTGGCGATGGCGGTCCCACGCCCCCGCGGCCGGCTCCGACAGGGGGCGCGGCGAAGGTCAACCGCCGCTACCGCCGGGCGCTGTGACGCGCCTGCCACAGGCGTCCAGATGCGATTCGACTGATCAAGAGCGGCCCGCGGGATGTTTCCCGCGGGCCGCTCGTTTTTCCGGCACCTCTTGCGGAGAAAGTCTCGTCGTCCATGACACGAGGGGCTGTTTCCTTGCCGTCATTTTTCCGGTATAAATGACATCATGGTGCATTCAGGGCCATACGATCGATTTCTCATGCCCCCTACGGGGAGGAGTTTCTTCCTCTTCGGCATGCGGGGATCGGGAAAGAGCACCTGGGCGCGGATCATGTTCCCCGACGCCCCACGGATCGATCTCCTCGACGAGGGGCTCTATCAGTCGTTCCTGCGCGAGCCGGGCCTTTTTGCCAACGAACTGCGCACGCTTCCCCGTCGGGCGACGGTCGTCGTCGACGAGATCCAACGGATCCCGGGGCTGCTCAATGAGGTGCACCGCTTCATCGAGGACCGACAGATGCGGTTTGTCCTCCTCGGGTCGAGTGCCCGCAAGCTGAAGCAGGCCGGCACGAATCTCCTCGCCGGCCGAGCGCTCCACCGGCAGTTGTTTCCGCTTCTTCCGCGGGAGCTGGGGGCCGATTTCGATCTCGCCGAGGTACTCCGCCATGGGAGCCTGCCGGTGATCTGGGCCGCCCCCGACCGGCGCGAGGCCCTCGAAGCCTATGGGCAGATGTATCTCAAGGAGGAGATCCAAGCCGAATCGCTCGTCCGCAATCTTCCTGGCTTCGCTCGATTTCTCCCGGTGGCGGCGGTCTTTCACGGCCAAGTGCTTTCCGTGGCGGGGCTCGCGCGGGATGCGGGCGTGGCCCGGACGACGGTCGAGGGCTATCTCGGCATCCTTGCCGACACGCATTTGGCCTGGCTCCTGCCGGGCTACGAAGCGCGGCTGCGGGTCAAGGAGCGGCGCCATCCGAAGCTCTATTTTGTCGATAGCGGCGTGGTGCGGGCTGTGAAGCGGGAGTTTCATCCCCCCACGGCCGCCGAGCGGGGGCCGCTGTTCGAGGGATGGATTGGGCAACTGCTCCGTGCCTACGGCGAGCCTGCCAGTGGCTCGGGCCATCCCTACGACGGTCTGTGGTATTGGGCGCCGACGGAGGGTCAGATCGAGGTCGACTTCCTCATACAGGCGGGGAAACGGTTCACGGCCGTGGAGGCGAAGGCGAAGACGTCGCTCGTGTCGAGGGATTTCGCCGGGCTCCGCGCGATCCATGGGCTGGCGGGGCTCGGGCGACGGGTGATCGTCTATCTCGGCGATCGACCGCAGCGCACCGAGGACGGCATCGACGTCCTTCCGGTTGCGTCGTTTCTCGCCGCCCTCGACGATCGCCGCCTCTGGTGACAGCGGGGCTTGCGATCTCCCGCTCGGCCTCATCGACGCCTCGTGGCTCCCCCGGCTCGTCCCTGAGCACGCCGCCTGGCTCCAGCAGTTCCTCGACGACCCCGACGGGTGAACACGTGCTGCGTGGCGCTACCCGACACCTTGGGCTACGAGCACTTCACTTCGTGCCGAGGTAGCGCACGTCTTGAAGGCCACGGAAATCCTCGTCGAGCGTCCAGACCGTGGCGCCGTGCTCACGGGCTGTGGCGAGGATGATGCTGTCGGCCATCGGGAGCGAGTGCCGGAGGCTCAAGGCGGCCGCGTCGAGGGCCCGCTGCACCGTGAGATCGACGATGAGACCACGCTGCATAGCTGCCACGCCCTGAATCGCGGCCTCTTCGCCAGCTTCGCGGAGGAGCACCTTGAACACCTCGTAGACCGAGATGGCCGGCACCACGAGCGATTCGATGTCTTCGAGCACCGGTTCGAGCGTGCGGGCGTGGCGTCCCCCGGCAAAATATTCCAGCCAGCCTGACGAATCGACCACGTTCACAGCCGATCGCCTTCGCGCAGGAAGTCCGTTTTGATCCCCTTCACAAACCCTTTGAGTTCGCGGATGTCACGCTCCGGCACGAACTCGACCCTGCCGGCATGCTCGATGACCTGCAGCTTCTGCCCCGGTCGCAGCCCCAGCCGCTCCCGAACAGCGCGGGGAATCACGACTTGAAACTTCGGCGAAATCGTGACGTGTTGCATAGGGCCCTCTCGATCGATAGGCAAAGTGTACAACGAAATCGTAATCGATCGCCTCGGTTCGATCAAGGTTGGAAACGGTCTCGCCATCCGTGTCTTCGAGGGCTTGCAAACCTCGGGCTGCCGCGGGCGAGATCCTGCCCGAAATCGGCAAGGGCTTTCCGCTGGAGGAGATGAACCGGAACACTTTGACGTTGACAACTTCGAGAAGGCTGCCCGAAAATCTTGCCCGTTAGGGCATGGCGGCTCTCGGACGGAAGGGCGTCACCAAGGACGCCTCCGAAAGCATGCCCATTCCGATGGATCGGTTGTCACTTCGTGAAAGGAATCCTATGCGTATGAAGTTGTTTTCGGCGGCGGCGCTGGCTGTGGCTTTGGCCGGCTTCGGCCCCCGCGTTGCCGAGGCGGAAATCATCTGGAGCGGGATTCAGAACATCTCCGCTTTGTCTGCGACCTCCCCGAAAACTTTTAACGGCGGTGACTGGAAATGGGGTGTCGTGCAGGCTGGCCCCGTTAGCTATGCCTTCTTGACCCCCCAGGACCCGGGCACGTCACCCTACGTGCCGTATGTCTTGACCAAGAGTGCGCAACACCTCAAGGTCGACAACCTCGCAGTCGGCACCATGATCGACGGCTCCACGAGTGGCTTTTGGAACAGTTATCCGACGAATGGAAGTGCCCAGGACAATCTGCAGTTGTGGGACTTCGCCAACAGCACGGGAAGTTTTCCACTTCAAACCTACGGTTACGCGGCGATGAAACTGGCTGACGGGGTGGGGGGGTTCACGTACGGATGGACGGAATTTTATGTCCAACAGGTTGGCCCTTTTGCTGCGGTCACATTCATCCAACAGGCCTTCCAGACTACTTCGGGCGTAGGGATCGCCGTCGGTGACACGGGGGTGAGCGCCGTTCCCGAGATCGACCCGGCCAGTTTCGGAAGCGCCCTGGCGCTCGCGCTCGGCTCGCTCGGGATGATCGAGCGGCGGCGGCAGAAGGCGATCGCCTGATCGATCTGCACGGAGTTCCATGCCGGGGGGAGCAGGGCTGACCTTGCTTCCCCCGGTTTTTCCTTTGTGGGTGTGTGTGCAATCCCCACGGGACAAGCCGGAGGCCTACCGCTGCTCCAACGGGCCCGCTTTAGGGCCGTTCTTCCCCGCGACGCCAGATCGTCTTCCCCTCCTTGATCGTCTCGAGGACGGTGATGTCGCCGATCGCGTCGGAGGGAACGTCGAGCGGGTTCTTGTCGAGGATCACGAGATCGGCGAGCTTTCCAGGCTCGAGGGTGCCCTTCGTCTTCTCTTCCTTGATCTCGTACGCCGCCATCGCCGTAACGGCGCGAAGCGCAGCGTAGGGGGGAATCCGCTGATCGGGGCCGATGACCCGCCCCGACGGCGTCGCCCGATTCACGCCGCAACTTACGAGGGTGAGGATCCACGGCTCCGGGCTCACCGGCGCGTCGTGCGAGAAGGTGAAGGGGATCCCCTCCTCGAGCATCGTTCGCGTCGCCATCGACTGCGCCGCCCGATCCTCCCCCCACATCCGCACCACCGCGTCGCCCCCTGGAAGGAGCCCGGAGGTGAGAAAGCTTGGGACGGCGCCATACTTTTTCATCTTCGCAATCTGATCGTCGCGCAAAAACGATGCATGGACGAACACTGGCCGATGGTCGTGCATGCCGTGCTTGGCGACCGCCTTCTCGATCGCCTTGAGCGCCTGATCGGCCGCGGCGTCGCC
>CANGGC010000230.1 GCA_947453125.1 Planctomycetaceae bacterium
CACGTCGCCGCGGCGATCGTGGCGCTGCTCGAAGACGGCACCCCCGGCACGTATCACGCCACGAACGCCGGCGGCACCTGCTGGCACGAGTTTGCCACGGAGCTTTTTCAGCAGGCGGGGCTGCCGACGGTGGTGACGGCGATCACCTCGCAGGAGTATCCAAGCCCCGTCGCCCGGCCCCCCTACAGCATTCTCGACACCGCGAAGCTCGCCAGGCTCGGGATCACCCTCCCCGACTGGCGGCAGGGGATCGCCGACTACTTGGCGGCGAGCTCCCGTTAGATCGCTTCGAAGCGGGCCGCGAAGCCGGGGAGGTCGAATCGTTCCCGAGCGTCGGCATGGGCGGCCTTGCCCATCGAGGTGACTGTCTCTCGGTCGGCGAGGATGCCGAGGAGAGCGGCGGCGAGGCCATCGACGTCGCCCGGCTTCACGAGCCGGCCGGTGATGCCGTCCCGGACGATCTCGGCCAGTCCACCGGTGCGGCTGATCGCCGTGACGCGGTGGCGCAGTTCGTCGCGGAGCGAGAGGATGATGCACTCGGCGCCCCCCGCCGGCACGCCGTAATCGTTGATCAGGAGGATCTTCATGGCGACCTACGTTCGAAGCGGGCCAGAAGCTTGCGGTTCCGGAGTCCGAGCCGGGCGTGGAGACCGGCCGCCTTTCGATGGTCAGCGACTTGCTCGGCGACGGCGAGCCCCCGCTTGCAGGCCGCCGGTGAGCTGTGTTCAGCGCCTCGCCCTGGGGACAAGCCTGAGACCGCTGGCCGAGCCATTGCCGCCGCGGTCGCCCGCTTCGTGGTATTCGGCATCCTCGTTGACCAACCACGGATCGCACTGGTCGCGGCCGGCGAGGATGTTCCGGGCCACGAGCATCGCGGTCATCATCGAGTGGTCTTGGTTGTTGTATTTGTGCATGCCGTTGCGGCCGACGAGGTGGAGGCCCGGAAAACTCTCCGCCAGCCACGCGCGGATCGTCTCGACACGGGCGTCATAGCCGTCGTCGTAGACGGGATAGGCCTTCGGCTGCCGGACGATGTGGCCGTCGAGGACATCCCCCTCGCCGACGAGCCCGAGGCGCACCAGTTCCCCCGTCGCCAGGCGGATGAGATCGGCATCGGTCGACGTCCACAGCCCGTCTCCTTCGAAGCAGAAGTATTCGAGTCCGTAGCAAGCCAGGCTCGGATCGGGAACGAGCTCCGGCGACCAGCTGCCGAAGTTCTGCACGCGCCCCACCTTCACGCCGGGGTCGTGGATGTAGATCCAGTTGTCATCGAACGGCTTGGTGGGGCGGACGATGAGGGCGACGGTGAGGAAGTCGCGGTAGCGGAGCCCCGCAGCGGCGGTGCGGACCTCCGCGGGGGGCTGAGGCTCGAGCGCGCTGACGAGCTCGCGGAGTGGTGCCGACGAGATGACATGGTCGGCGTCGACTGTGGATCGGCTTCCGTCTGCAGCGGTGACATGGACCCTGAAAGCGCGCTCGGCGCCTGCGGGGAGCCGCTCGACGGAGGTCGCGCGGCAGCCCATGCGGATCGTGCCGCCGTCGGCCTTCGTTCTCCGGGCCGCCTCCTCCCACATCATCCCCGGGCCGAGCCGGGGATAGCGGAAGGAGTCGATGAGCGACGTGATCTGGTTGGGGCGGTTGGCGGGCTTGCTCCGCGTCTTCGGGATCAGCGCGTTCCAGATCGCCCGGGAGAGCGACAGGCCGCGGATCCGCTGGGCCGCCCAGTCGGCGGAGATGTCGCGGCACTTCATCCCCCACACCTTCTCGGTGTAGGTCTTGAAGAAGATCTCAAACAGCCGCCGGCCGAAGCGGTTGCAGACCCAGTCCTCGAAGGATCGCGGGTCGCGCACCGGAAAAAGGCGGGCGTGGAGGTAGCTGGCGACGCAGCGGGCCGACTCCAAGGGGCCGAGGTTGGCAAGCGCCTCGCCGGCGCGGAGGGGATATTCGTAGAAGTTTCCGCCGTAGAGGATCCGTGACTTCCGTGGCCGCTCGAGCATTTCGCGGCCGAGGAGCTCTGTCCACATCTCCTCGACCTCGGCGCTCTTGGAGAAGAAGCGGTGGCCGCCGATGTCAAAGCGGAAGTCGAGGTCCCCTGCCGCCGCCGAACGGTAGACCTCGGTGCGCGAGATGCCGCCGACCAGCTCGGGATGGGCCTCGATCACCGTCACCGGGGCGCCGTCACGAGCGAGCAACCAGGCGGCGGTGAGCCCGGCCGGGCCCGCGCCGATGATGGCCACGTGCGGAAGAGGGACGCCTGACGGGGCGGAGGGATCGGGTGTCAACATGCAGCTCGGGGGGAGGGAAGGGCATCCTCGAAGGGGATGCCTTCGCATGGGGGCCCAGCGGCAGAGATCCCTGGTGAGGGGGAATCGAGTGTGGGCGGGGCAGGGTCGGAGGTCGTCGCGTCCACAGCTTTTTGTTGCTGGCGGAGACAACACGACATTGTAGTCGGCGTCTCGACGAAAGATCTCCCCCCGGCAGTTGCCCTCAAGCCGCTGACGTCGATGGCGTGCTCATCGTGAGCCGGCTCTGGATGAAGTTCCCCGCTATGCTGGGAGCCCCGTTCCTCCTCTCCCGGAAGCGCTCCCATGTCCCCCGATGCCATCCGGAAACTCCTCGCCGAGGCGTTCGGGAGTTTTGTTCTCGTCTTCATCGGCACCGGGGCGATCGTGTCGAACGATCTCTTCGGCGGGGATGTCACCCATGTCGGCGTGGCCCTCGTCTTCGGGCTGGTTGTGATGGCGCTGATCTATGCCCTCGGCGACATCTCCGGCTGCCATCTCAATCCGGCCGTGACGATCGGCTTTGCCCTCGCCGGCCGGTTCGCCTGGCGAGGGGTGCTTCCGTACGTCGCCGTGCAGTGTGGGGGGATGGTGCTTGCCAGCGCCGTCCTCCGCGGCCTGTTCCCCGAGCATGCCACGCTCGGGGCGACGCTACCTGCCGGTGCCCCACGGCAGTCGTTCGTCCTCGAGGTGTTGCTGACGCTGATCCTCATGGTCGTGATCCTCTGTGTCGCCACAGGGGCGAAGGAGAAGGGGATCATGGCCGGGGTCGCGGTCGGCGCCGTGATCGCCGTCGAGGCGCTGTTCGCCGGGCCGGTGAGCGGGGCCTCGATGAACCCGGCCAGATCGCTCGCGCCGGCCCTGGTCACGCTGCGGCTCGAGAGCCTGTGGATCTATCTTGCCGCCCCGGTTCTCGGCGCCGCCGCCGGCGTGGTCGTATGGCGCTGCCTGCGGCCAACGGATGACGCCGCCCTTCCTGCACCGCAGGGATCGTCCATCGACGGCTAGCCGGCGTCGGTGCCCGTCGTCTTCTCGACGTAATGGACATTTCCCGGGGTATTCCCGCTCAGCACGTCCGTGTGCACCACCGTGAACCTCGCCCGGATCAGATCCTCAAGGAACTCAACGCTGACGGACGGCGAATGTTTTTTCACCTTGAAGGTGTCTCTGTCCAACTTGAAGATCGCCTGTCCCCCGGCCTTGAGAAAACTATGGATGTTGTCCAGATAGCGTTCGCATTGGGCGACTGAAAAACCGTAGTGCGAAAGCACCCCCCAGCTTCGGATCTCGTCGAAGTATCCGCGACAATCACTCAATCTGAGAGTGCCGGAGGCGTCCGCCGTATCCGCGTTTTCCGTCATGTCGAACTGGATGTAGCTATCCAGGCCGTAGATGGCTTTGATGTTCGGATGGTGACTCGGTTTGATGTCGATGACGGTGAGCTCGTTCTCCCTGCCAACGACCTCTTTTTGATACTTGTTGTACGAGGCAGCGCCGATTTCCAGGATTCGTCCGCGCCTTGACCTCGTCGGCACAACCGAGAGGAGATAGCGCCGCCCGAGACGTTCGGTCCAGAACGCCCGGTGTTCGTGATCCCACTGACTGATGTCGATCTCGAACGCATGCGTGGTGTTGAACGTGTCGTCGTATTCCATTCCTGGCTTCCTCGGCATCAGGTGAGGACCACGAGTGGCCTCCGGCCATCCGATCACTCGATCATGGTGTCTGCAGGCGGTATCCGCTCGATGTTTCCAAGCCGAACTGCTGGACGAATCTGCGGATCGCCCGGCGGTGAAGTGGCAGAGACTCGTGATCGTCGCGCGGCCCGTCGAATCGTTGTGGAGCGTTCGGGTCGACGTCAAACGCCACGAAGGGCCGCCCGAGATCCTTCATGATCCGGTGGAGAAAGAGGTGGTGCGGATGGCCGTACTCGCCCGCATCCCCATGGCTGAGGACGAGGTCATAATCGCGGACGGTGGCCTCGATCGCGTCCTTGGCTTCGTGGTGCGGGATCGAGCAGCGGCCGCTGGTCACATCCGAAGGGGGAGGGTCGTGCGGCAAGTCGAGCGAGAAGACGTCGATCGAATGCCTTGCCCAATAGCCCCGCATCTCTTCGACGCGCGGCGAATGGTTGTTCAGGATCAGGTAGGCGATCGTCCATCGATACTGGCAGTGGCCGAGGATGTAGTGGTAGCCGAAGATGAGGCAGTCATCGGGATGCGCGACGATGCACAACGCTCGTGTCATCGGGCCAGTTCCTTCCGGATCGACACCGCTCCCTCGGGCCACCCCACCTGCCGTGGGCTGGTTCAGACCGCGCAGGACTCCTGTACGCTGAGGCCGAGACGCTCTTGGCGGTAGCCGCCACTGGCGATCCGGTCGACCCAGGCACCGTTGGCGAGATACCAAGCGACGGTCTTTTCCAGGCCGGTGGCGAACGTCTCGGTCGGCCGCCAGCCGAGTTCCCGTTCGATCTTCGAGAAGTCGATCGCATAGCGGCGATCGTGGCCGGGGCGGTCTTTGACGGAGGTGACCAGCGACTCGCAGGGCGCGTGGGGGAGATCGGGGCGGAGGCGGTCGACCATCCGGCAGATCTCACGGACGACCTCGAGGTTTGTCCGCTCGCAGGCTCCGCCGATGTTGTAGACCTCGCCGATGCGGCCCCCCCGGAGCACCGTGCGGATCGCCCGGCAGTGGTCGCCGACGTAGAGCCAGTCGCGGATCTGTCCGCCATCGCCGTAGACGGGGAGCGGCTTCCCGGAGAGGCAGTTGAGGATCATCAGCGGGATGAGCTTCTCGGGGAATTGGCAGGGGCCGTAGTTGTTCGAGCAGTTGGTCGTCAGTGTCGGCAGGCCGTAGGTGTGGTGATAGGCACGGACGAGGTGGTCGCTGGCGGCCTTCGATGCCGAGTAGGGGGAATTGGGGGCGTAGGGGGTTGTCTCGCTGAAATGCCCGGTGGGGCCGAGGGATCCGTAGACCTCGTCGGTGGAGACATGGAGGAAGCGGAAGTCGCGCTTCTCGTCGCCAGGGAGCGCCGTCCAGTGGCGACGGACCTCATCGAGGAGCCGGAACGTGCCGACGACGTTGGTGGTCACGAAGGCGGCCGGGCCGTCGATCGAACGATCGACATGGCTCTCGGCGGCGAAGTTGATGAC
>CANGGC010000231.1 GCA_947453125.1 Planctomycetaceae bacterium
GCCATTCACGAAGAAGACCATCCCCGCCTCCTCGAATCCGTCTTGCGGCAGAGGGTTGAAACTCCCTATCTTCCCGCCCCCTCCGCCCCGCCACCGGTGCGCCGGGCGGGGAGACCGAGGGAGGCCTGCCGATGCCGATCACACTCGACGATCTGGCCCGGACGTTGTCCGCCGCTGCTGTTCACACAGGTGCCTGCGTCGTTTCGGGGGCCGCCACGCTCGATGCCGCTGGGCCGGGCGACGTCACGCTCGTCGATTCAAGCGACAAGCTTCCGCTCCTCGCCAAGAGCCGGGCTGGCGCCGTGATCGTGCCGCAGGGAACCGGCCCGCTCGATCGACCCTCGATCGAGGTGCGCGATGTCCATGCGGCATTTGCCACCACGATCCTCCACTTCCGCCCCGCGCGGGTGGCCGTCCGCAGCGGCGTGAGCCCGCAAGCGGCGGTCGATCCAACGGCTCGGATCGCCGCCGGGGCCGATGTGCACGCCTTTGCGACCGTGGGCCCCGAGGCCGAGATCGCCGCCGGGTGCACGATCCATTCTGGCGCACGGATCGGCGCTGGCTGCCGAATCGGCGCCGGGAGTGAGATCTTCCCGAATGCTGTTCTCTACGACGGCACACGCGTCGGGGAACGCTGCATCGTCCACGCCGGGGCCGTCCTCGGCGCCTATGGCTTCGGCTACAAGTCTGGGCCTGCCGGCCACGTCCTCTCCGCCCAGCTCGGCTGGGTGGAGCTGGGTGACGACGTCGAGATCGGCGCCAACACAACAATCGACCGGGGCACCTACGGCCCGACTTCAATAGGCTCGGGCACGAAGATCGACAACCTCGTGATGATCGCCCACAACTGCCGGATCGGTCGGCACGCGATGATCTGCTCGCAGGTCGGCGTGGCGGGGAGCACCACCACCGGCGATTTCGTCGTTATGGCCGGGCAGGTGGGAGTGCGCGATCATGTCCACATCGGCGACCGGGCGATTCTCGGCGCCCGCTCGGGGGTCTCGAGCGACATTCCCCCAGGCATCACCGTCCTCGGTGAGCCGGCGATCGAGCTGCGCGATCGCAAGCTGCAACTGGCGACGATCAGCAAGCTCCCCGAGATGCGCAAGACCATCAAGGACCTCGCCGCGCGGCTCACCACGCTCGAGGGGGGCCGTGACGCGGAGACGACGCGGGCCGCGTGACCGCTCCATCCTGCCGGGTCTTTTGTTTCGTCCTGCCACCCCCTTCCCTGCCATGCATCACGATCAGCCATTGCCAAGGTCGTCCGCCGGCGAAGACGCGCTCGATCTCCGGGGTGAGACCGTCGGCATCATCGCCGGATGGGGACGCTATCCGGTGATGGTGGCCGAGGCCGTCCGCCGTCATGGCGGCCGGACGGCGATCCTCGAGGTCCGCGGCCATGCCGATGCCGACCTTGAGTCACTCGCCGACATCCACGGCGCCGTCGGCCTTGCGCAGCTCGGCGGGGCGATCGCATTCTTCAAGCGCTCTGGCGTGAAGCGCGTGGCGATGGCGGGAAAAGTACACAAGGTGAAGCTCTTCGCCCGAGGGGCCTGGCGCCACCATCTCCCCGACTGGACGGCCCTGAGAGTCTTTTGGCCGCACTTCATCTCCCGGCGCCGCGACAACCGCGACGATTCGCTCCTCGGCCTGATCTCGGCGACGTTCGATGATGCAGGCGTGCGGATCTGCCCTGCCACGGACTTCGCCCCCGAGCTCCTCGCCGTGCCGGGGACCCTTGCCGGGCGCTGCCTTTCGGAGCTGGAGAAGGCCGACGTGGCCTTCGGCTGGCGGCTCGCGAAGGAGCTCGGTGCCCACGACATCGGCCAGACGGTCGTGGTTCGCAATCGGGCGCCGATCGCCTTGGAGGCGATCGAGGGGACGGACGAATGCATCCGCCGCGCCGGCCGGCTCTGTCCTTCCGGTGGCCTCGTCGTAGTGAAGGTCGCCAAGCCCCAGCAGGATCTGCGGTTTGACATGCCGACGGTGGGCATCGGGACACTCCAGTCGCTCGGGGCCGCCGGAGCCCGTGTCCTGGCGATCGAGGCGGAGAAGACGATCCTCGTCGACGCCGCTGCCCTCCTCGACTTCGCCGAGCGGCAGGGGATCACGATCGTCAGCTTCCCGGATGGTGCCTTCAGCGGCATCTCCGGAATGGCCCGGGTGGCCTGAGGGCCAGAGCCGCTTTCCCGCGCCGGGCCGTATACTGGCACACATGGCACGCCTGCTCTCCTTTCGTCGCGCTCTCTCCCCGTCGGCGCAGATCGGCTGGGCACAGATCGGCTGGGCGCTGATCGCCTTGCTCCTCGGGGCGGGGGCCCTGCCGCTGTCGGCCCGCCAGACGCCCGAGCCGGCGGTGGACGAGGCCCCGGCCGCCACCGATCCGATCGAGATCAATGAGGATCAGGAGGATCCCTTCGACGCTGCCGATCCCGGGGAGCCGATGGTCGACGAGGGGGATGCGACCGGCGCCGACGAGCCGGCCGAGGGGGATGATCGGCCGGAAGGGGGTGGGACGAAGGGGCGCGTCAGGCCGCCGTTGTCACGGGTGCGCCCGCTGCCGATCGACATGAAGCTCAACCGTAACCTCCGCATTCCCCCCGCGCCCCCCTTCCACATGGGACGCGAGATCGCCCAGACGATGCATTACACCGGCGCCCCGTGGCTGGTGCGGGAGAGCCGGCAGCGCGAGGAGGATTGCCGGATGATGCTCGATGCCCTCGGCGTCGAGCCCGGCGCAACCGTCTGCGACATGGGGGCCGGCAACGGCTTCTACACGCTCGAACTGGCACGGATGGTCGGCCCGGAGGGGCTCGTCTACGCGGTCGACATCCAGCCGGAGATGCTCCGCATGCTCTCGCGGCGGGCGGCGCAGGAAGGGCTCGGGAACATCCGCCTCGTACTCGGTTCGCCGATCGATCCCCGCCTCCCTGTCGGGGAGATCGATTTCGTGCTCTGCGTCGACGTCTATCATGAGTTCTCCCACCCCGAGGCGATGCTCGCGCGGATCCGCGACAGCCTCTCCGACGACGGCAAGCTCGTGCTCGTCGAGTTTCGCGCAGAGGACCCGGGCGTCCCCATCAAGCCGCTCCACAAGATGACCAAGGCCCAGGTCCGGGCGGAGCTCGAGCCGGCTGGATTCCGCGTGGCCAGCGAGTTCGACCGGCTCCCCTGGCAGCATCTCCTCTTCTTCTCCGCCGTGGGGGAGTAGCGCCCCGGCATCCATGTCTCGGGTTGGCCTGTTGCTCCCGGTGGTGGGGGGCGAAGCGTGGATATCCCGGAAACCTCCGATGAACAGCCGTTTCGCTCGCGTTGGCGGCGTTCGGCGCGGTCCCCAGGGGATGAAACCTTGCGTATCGGCGCCTGAACGGGTCCAATTGGAAGAGTTCTTCAAGGAACCCATGGCCGCGGCAAGGCGCCGTGGGATGGGGTTGGGCTGCCGGTCTGATTCCGGCGGTGCATACGCATGGACTACAAGCCCCGACAAGCAAACACACCCGTCTCCGATGGGCTCGACGTTGGCGCGTCGACCGCCGATCCGGTGATGGTTGCCTCTGGAAAAGTCCCTGCGCCGACGGTCAAGAAGGCCGGGGCCGGGAAAGCGGGCTCCGCTCGTGGCAATCCTGGCGGGGGTGACGGCCCGGACCAGCCCGAGTGGGTGCTCGGAAGCAATCCCGCCATGGCCCGCGTGGCCCGGTCGATCGAGCGGGCGGCCGAGGTCGGCTGCACGGTCCTGATCCTCGGTGAGACCGGCTGCGGCAAGGAGATCCTCGCCCGCCTCCTCCACCGCAGCGGGCCGCGGGCCTCCAAGCCTTTCGTGCCGGTCAACTGTGGAGCCCTGTCGTCGACGTTGGCCGAGAGCCAGCTGTTCGGCCACGAGAAGGGGGCCTTCACCGGCGCCGATGGCAAAGCGGTCGGTATCTTCCGCGCCGCCGAGGGGGGCGTGGTGTTCCTCGACGAGATCGGTGAGATGCCGGCGGAGCTGCAGACGAAGCTCCTCCGCGTCCTCCAGCAGCGGGAAGTGCATCCCGTCGGGGCGACCCAGCCTGTCCCGATCGACGTGCAGGTGGTCGCCGCCACCAACCGCGATCTCCAGGCCGAGGTGATGAAGGGAACGTTCCGCGAGGATCTCTACTTCCGCCTCAACATGATCGAGTTGCGGATTCCTCCACTGCGGGAACGGCCCGAGGATATCCCGGAGTTCATCGATTTCTTCGCCAATCAGTACGCCCGCAGCTACCGGATGGAGCTGTGGCAGCCGTCGCCCGAGACGATCACGGAGTTTTCCGCGTTCGATTGGCCGGGGAACGTCCGCCAACTGTCGCATGTCATCGAGCAGGCGTATGTCCTCCAAATGGAGCCGGAGCTCCCCGCCCGCTCGAGGTCGGTCGCGGCGGTTGTTGTGGAGGAGCCGGAGGAATTGTCGCTCACGGCCGACGGCAAACTGCCGTTCGTCGATCTCAACATGCTGCGGAAGTGTGCCGTGAAGCAGGCACTCGAGATGACCCGTGGCCACAAATCGCGGGCCGCGAAGCTCCTTGGCGTTCATCCCAACACCATGACGCGGATCATCGCCGAGATCGGCGACGACACCCCGGCGCCGTGATGCCCGGCCGCTCTTGTCCGGCCGCTCTTGTCCGGCATGGTCGCCTCAGCGACGGCCGGTCCGGTGCGGGGCCGTCAGCCTGTGGTGACTTCAGGCAGGTCCGCTTTAGACGTGCGGGAACTTCCCCAGGCCCTGCTTCGGCATCCCGCTGGAATGACCGCTCGCCGCTTCCCCTCCGATGCCGAAGTGAAGGAGGGTCACCGCCCCGGCGGAAATCAGCGCCCAGGGGGCCCAGTCGGGGGCCGTGATCTCGCGGGCCGGCCCGGCGCTGTTGATCGGCTTCACCGACGCCGAATCGATGACGAGCAATTCAGCGCCGACCAGACAGGCAAACACCCCTGTCGCGAGGAACACACTCTTCCACATGATGCCGTTCCGGGATCACTCCGACGGCACTCCGGCGGGCCGCCTTCCGACGGCGGGGCCCCATTGCCGGGGAGTGCCTGCCTCGCCCGACGGTGTCCCGCCGAGATTTCCATCGGCCAAACGCCGCGGGGGAGTGCAGTGCCCCCTCCGGCGTGCGGGCCATGACGATCGTGGCGGAAGGGAGCCCTCCCCCTGTTTTCCAACGGGGCAGGTCGTCCCGTGGCCGGTCAGCCCTTGGCCGATTCACCAGGGCCGGAGGTGGTTGCATCGGCTTCGATCCGGCTGGCTTCGATCCGGCTGGCTTCGATCCGGCTGGCTTCGATCCGGCTAGGACGCCGCTCCGTGTCGGTGCCGGGCACGAGGAGGGGCGTGTCGACGGTGGCCTCGACGATCGCCCGCAGTTGGTTCCCGTCGATCACCTCCGTCTCGATGAGCTGCCGGGTGA
>CANGGC010000232.1 GCA_947453125.1 Planctomycetaceae bacterium
GATCTTCGGTGGCGGCGATGGCTGGGTGTATGGCTTCGACGCCCGCGGCGACAACGGCAAGGCGAAGCTCCTCTGGCAGTTCGATGCCAATCCGAAGGAATCGAAGTACGTCCTCGGCGGCCGGGCCGACCGCAACCACGTCATCGGCACGCCGGTCATCCATGACGGGCTGGTCTATGTGGCTGTCGGCGAGGATCCGGAGCATGGCGAGGGGGTCGGCCATCTGTGGTGCATCGATCCGACGAAGCGTGGTGACGTGAGCCCCGAGCTCGCCGTCAACGTCGCCGACCCGACCAAATCGCTCCCGCACCGCCGCAATCAGGCGATCATCAAGGAGCAGGGGGAGGTGGCCCGTCCGAATCCCAACTCCGCCGCCGTCTGGCACTACCCGGGCTTCGACGCCAACGGCAACGGCAAGCTCGACTTCGACGAGACGATGCACCGCACCTGCGGCACCGTCGCCATCAAGGACGGCCTCCTCGTGATCCCCGATTTCAGCGGGCTCGTTCACTGCGTCGACGTCAAGACCGGCAAGCCGCACTGGACGCACGACATGCTGGCAGCGAGCTGGGGCTCTCCGATGATCGCCGACGGCAAGATCTACGTCGGCGATGAGGACGGCGACATCTCCATCTTCGAGCTTTCGGCGGAGAAGAATCTCGTCGCCGAGGTCAACATGGGCAACAGCGTCTACTCGACGCCGATCGTCGCCGGCGGCACCCTCTACATCGCCAACAAGAGCCACCTGTTCGCGATCCGCGAAGGGGCGACGCCCGAGGCGAAGTAGTCGAAAGTCCAAAAGCCCGCCGGCCCTGCCGCCCGTCCGGTGCGGCGGGGCCGGCGGGGAATTGCCACGTCATCCGCCGCTTGCCATCGGTGGGAAGCGGGTCTTTTTCCGGGGGGATTCTCTGATGTTTGCTTCAATCCGTGGGGGCTCCTGCGCCCCGGTAGCCGCGTTGCTCGTTGCTCTGGCCCTTCCTGGCGTTTCCCCGATCGCGACCAGAGCCGCCGAGCCGGGCGCCGCCGCGGCGGCAAGCCCGCTCGAGATGCTCGCAGACGCGAAGCGGATCTGCGTCCTCGGCGACAGCATCACCTACGACGGTCGGTGGGTGTCGGCGCTCTCGGCCTGGATGGAGGCCAAGGGGCTGACGGGCGACGTGATCGCCGTCGGGCTTCCGAGCGAGACCTGCTCCGGGCTCTCCGAGGAGGGGCATGCCGGCGGCCAGTTCCCCCGACCCGATGTCCACGAGCGCCTCGCGCGCGTCCTCGCGGTGGTGAAGCCCGATCTCGTCATCGCCTGCTACGGCATGAACTGCGGCATCTATCTGCCGCTCGACGACGCCCGTTTCGCCACCTACAAGGCCGGGATCAAAAAGCTCCACGACGAGGTGGAGAAGACAGGGGCGAAGATCATCCATCTCACGCCGCCGGTCTACGACGGCCGGCCCGGCACGAATCACCCCGCCGGTGACGCCGACTACGAGGGGGTGCTCCAGGAATACTCGACATGGCTTCTCTCGAAGCGGGCCGATGGCTGGACGGTGATCGACACCCACACGCCAATGAAGGCCCTCCTCGACGCCAAGCGGAAGGAAGACCCCACCTACACCTTCATCCCCGACGCGGTCCATCCCGATGACGCCGGCCAGTGGGCGATCTGCCGCGGCGTGCTCGCGGCTCTCGGCGACGCGACGACGGCTGCGGAAGAGAAGCCGGAATGGTTTGCGAACTTCCTCCCGGAGTGCCACGAGCGGATGACGCTCCTCCGCGACGCCTACCTCTCCGCCGCCGGCCATCTCCGCCCCGGTATCGTCTCCGGCCTGTCGATCGGCGCAGCCGAGGCCAAAGCCCGGCGGATCACCGAGTCGCTCCGCTCCCGCCACGACTACCTCCTCGGGAAGAAGTTCCCGAGCAGCGAGTGGAAGTCGGCGATTTCCTGGCCGCGGCCGCGGGTGGTGAATCCGGGGCCGGCCCCGGAACAGGCGGCGCCGGTGCCCGCTGACGCGATCGTCCTCTTCGACGGCAAGAACCTCGACGCCTGGCGCGGCGGCGAGAAGTGGGCCGTGAAGGACGGGACTGCCACCGTCGGCGGCGCCACGATCACCACGAAGGAAGACTTCGGCGATTGCCAGGTGCACGTCGAGTTCCGGACGCCGAAGCCGGCCGCCGGGGCCGGGCAGGGGCGTGGCAATTCGGGGGTCTATTTCATGGGGAAGTACGAGATCCAGATCCTCGACTCCTTTGAGGACGGTACCGATGGCCCGCTCACCTACCCCGACGGCCAGTGCGGCTCGCTTTACAAGCAGCAGCCGCCGGCGGTGAACGCCTGCCGGGCGCCCGGCGAATGGCAGACCTACGACATCTTCTTCACCCGTCCCCGCTTCGCCGCCGACGGCTCGGTCGAGAAGCCCGGCCGCGTCAGCGTGCTCCACAACGGCGTGGCGATCCACGCCGACACGGTGATCCTGGGGACGACAAGCTGGGCCGATCCGCCGCGTTATGAACAGCACGCCGACGCCCTGCCGCTGTCGCTCCAAGATCACGGCAACCCGCTCCAGTTCCGCTCGGTCTGGGTGCGGCCGTTCGAGAAGGTTGTGCCAACGTCGACCGACGACCCCAAGCCGGGGCCGTGACGGGGATCGCCGGCGGACGTCACGCCCCCGCCGCCGATTCGGCCTTCTTTTTGGCTTTGCCCCCCTTCGGGGGAATGTCTGGGACGCTCGGCGGGGCCTGTTCGGCGCTCCAGGTGTCCCACAGCGCCTGCAGTTCCTTCACCTTGGCCGGTTGCGACGAAGCAAGGTCCCGCGACTCGCCGAGGTCGGTGGCGAGGTCGTAGAGTTCGGGTTGGCCACTGCCCCCCTTCGAGACGACGAGTTTCATGTCGCCATGGCGGATCGCCCATTGTGGGCCGTACCGCCAGTAAAGCGTCTCGTGCGGCCGGCCGGGATCGGCGCCGCTGAGATAGGGGATGAGGTCGACGCCGTCGAGGCCCCAGGAGGGATCGATGGTGCCCCCCGATGCGGAGATGATCGTCGGCAGAACGTCGAGATTGATCACCGGGTGGTTAAAGACCTTCCCGGCGGGGATCCGCCCCTTCCACTGGACGAGGAAGGGGACGCGCGGCCCACCCTCGTAGGTCGTCTGCTTGAAGCCGCGGAGGGGAGCGTTGCTCGACGTCGTACTGTCGGTCGGCCCGCCGTTGTCGGAGATGAAGAAGACGAGGGTATTTTCCTCCTGCCCCATGGCGCGGACCTTGTCGAGGATGCGACCGATGGCGTCGTCCATGGCCGACATCATCGCGGCGAACATTCGCCGATTCTCGTCCTTCACTTCGGGAAAGCGGTCGAGGTATTTCTTCGGGGCCTGGAGCGGGACATGCTGGGCGTTGAACGGAACGTAGAGAAACCAGGGCTTGGATTTGTTCTTCTCGAGCCAGTCGAGTGACCGCTCGCAATAGGCGTCGGTGGTGTAGAAGGAATCGTCGGGCACCTTTTGGATGTCGTCGGAGACGCGCGAGTCGATGAAGTTTGTCGGATGGAAGAAGGGCGTATTAGCGAGCGTGCCGAAGAACTCGTCGAAGCCGTGTCGCGTCGGCCTGTATTCGGCCCCTCCTCCGAGGTGCCACTTGCCGATGGCAGCCGTCGCATAGCCCATGGTCTTCAGGCGAGTGGCGAGCGTGACCTGGTCGAGTCGGAGACCGGTGGTGTTGGCGACGCTGTTGAATTCATGGCCGAAGCGCGTCGGATAGCGGCCAGTGAGGAGCCCGGCGCGGGACGGGCTGCAATAGGTGGCGGCGACATAGCCGCTGGTGCACCGGACGCCGCTGGTCGCGATCGAGTCGATATGGGGGGTGGGGATCTCGTTATTCCCCTGGCAGCCGAGCTCACCCCAGCCGAGGTCATCAGCGTAGAAGACCAGCAGATTGACAGGCCCGGCGGCGACCACCCTGTCGACCGGGAGGCAGAGGGCAACCAGCGTCAGGACCGCCGCAGGGAAAACAACTCCGAGGAACGGGCGGAGGGAGTCCGTTGCTCCGTGCATGGTGAGACCTTTCTGTCGGAGGAAGAAGGAAAAGTCCGACCGATTCAGGGCTCGGGCATGTCACAACGCACACGAGCGTGTCGTGGAAGACGGCGACCGCCCCGAAAGCCTCACTCCGCCGCGGTGTCGATCCGCTCGGCGACCTTGGCCGCGACACGGCGAAACATCGCCTTGCCGGTGTCGGCAGCGCTGTCGACAAACCGCTCGCTCAAGACCACCTCCGTCGGGATGCCGCCGCCGGCCGGCCCCTTCCTCCAGCCCGCCACGAGCCAGCCGTCCTTGCGCGACTCGAGTTGGTTCATCGGCAGCGGGCCGACGCTCGCAAGCTCCCCCTGGAGCGGCAGCGGCTCGATCTCGATCGCATCCTTGAAGACCTTGTCGAACCGCTTCTGGAGGATGCGGCGGAGCGAGGTCTCGGCCATCGTCAGCTTCCGATCGCCCGACTTGAAGCCGGGGGGGCTGATCTGCACGTTCCCCTCGCGGACGAGGACCGGCCCCTTCGGCCCCTGCCCCACAGCGTAGACCGCGGCGATGTCCATGCCGGGGAAGCTCCGCTCGCCGGAGACGAACTTGTCGCCACGGACGGTCACCTTCACACGGCCCTGGTCGGCCGCCACCGTCACCGGGCGGTATTTTGCGAAGGTGATCGCCCAGGTCTTCTGTTCGGCGTCGGGATCGCTGCCGAGCGAATCGGGCATCTTCAGATTCTGCTCCTTGGCGATCCGGGCAACGTCGTCCTGCGTGACGATCTTCCCGCCGAGCTTCTCTTCGAGGATGTTGTTGACCGCCGACTCGTGGATCTGCGCCGTGATGAGGTTTCCGGATGCGGCCGCCGGCGGCCCAGAGAACGCGGCCAACTGGCTGGCGAGCGACTTCCGGGCCACGATCCGCAGGTGGCTGTCGGTGGTGTGCATGTGGAACGATTCGGGGTAGAGGCCGCGGGCCTGAAGCGGCCCGCGCACCTTCTGCTGGAACTGATCGCGCATCTGCCCGATGGCTGGCTCCGTCTGTTCGCCGAACTGATGGCGGATCCGATCGCGGGCCTTCCCCTCGGCCACGGCCTCGGCCTGGGCCTTGCTCTCGGCGATCTTCTTGCTGGCGATCCGGCGGATGAGCCGCTTGCCGAAGCGGGCGTTGATGCCCAGGCCGGTGACGGTGGAGTCGGTTTCGGCCGAGGCCTCGACCGGCGAGGACGAGACGTTGTGCTCGTCGAGGAAGATCCGTCGCCGGGCGTCGATCGCGGTGACGCCGCGGCTGTTGACCGTGACCGGCCCCTGCGTCCCACGGGTGTGGGAGATGTTCGTGGCCCCGAGGACGATGTCGAACACCGCCTTCTCCCCCGACGGCACGAA
>CANGGC010000233.1 GCA_947453125.1 Planctomycetaceae bacterium
GGACGCGGGCTGGCGAGGTGGTGGCGGCGCTGCCGAACGAACCGGCGGCAACAACGGGACGAAGATCGATTCCGGCCGGCTGTTCGAGCGCCAGCGCCGCCCGGCGCTGGGCCCGCGCCGCCTCCACTCCCGACGTCCGGTTCATCACCCGGAGCGTGTCGCGCTCGACCATGGTATCGGTGGCGACATGGACATGGGGCGACACCCACACGACGGAGTCGGTGGCGGTGAGTCGCGCCGGATCGAGCCCGATCTCACGGCCGATGTCGGACGTCGCCGGCTCCTGGGCGAGGACGGGCCGGAAGCGGGTGGCGAGATCACCGGCGGTGAACAAGGTCGTGGGAACGATCGACAGCGTCCGCTCCGGATCGTGGGCGGCGATTCGGCCGGCGAGTCGCTCGACGAAGGCGGCGATCTCGGCACAGCGCCACTCGAGCCACAGCTCGCGGAGTTGGCCTTCGACGAGCGCGGCCCGAACGGCGAACCGCAGATCGTCGGCCCGCATCGCATCCGGGCCCGCAGCCGCCACCACCGCCGCCGCGGTGGGATGCGCCCCAATGAAGCGCGCGAAGGTAGCATCGTCGAGCCCCCATGCCACGCCGGGAAGATGAAACCAGCCATCGTGCGGGAGAAGCAGAGCGATCCCGTCGACAGCCTCGCGGCCCTCGACCCGACCGGCAAGCTCGAACACGATCCCCTCGATCGCCTCCTGCACCCGGGGATCGAGGATGTTGTAGAGGGGCGCTCCGCCGCGCCGCGGCCGGCCGTCCCGGCCGACACACACCAATCCCGTGGCATCCGTCTGGGCGGCGAGCCGGGCCTCGACGGCGAGGAGCGGGCCGTGACAGGCGATCGCCGGCACGAGCCGCAATCCCTGGCGGCGGTAGGTTCGGCAGAGCAGTTCGACGACGTCCTTCGGCACCGGATCGAATGGGGTGTCGAAGCTGCCCGTGCCATGCCAACGCGGGGCCGCAGCGGTCGTCGCCGACGGCCAGGCCGCCGCGCCGTCGGCAAACACAGTGACCATCGCCCCGGCCGCCCCCTGCGCCGCGAACCATTCCGCGCTCGTCCGCGCCGCGACGAGCGTCGTCCGCCAGTCGGCGTGCATCCTGCCGCCATCAGACTCGACGCGGAACGGCCCTCCAAAGCCGTCGAGATCGGGCAGGCCGATGACGCCGTAGGTGGATCGGCGCGGAGACTGACCGTTCGGCATCGTCGTCGCGGTGGGGAGATGGGCCGGGCCGGCGAGGATCTGCACCGTGCCGAATGAGGCCGGGGCGCGCAGCGACCCGTTGCCGATCACGACCAGAGGCGCGCGCGTGTGGGGCCAGAAGGTGCAGGCATGGCGGCCGACCCCGGTTGATCCGGCCTGTCCCTCCACCGCGAATCCCCCCTGATACGTCGCCACCACACCAGGCCCCACCTGCTCGAGTACGGTGATGGAGACCATCTCGTCGTCGGCGAGGGGATGATCGATCTCCAGCCGGTGCGGCGCGCCGGGCACGACACCGGAGAGCTGGATCGCCTCCCAGGCTGGCTCATCGGACGATCGGGACGGCGGGAGTCGGAACAGCGCTCCCACCGGGTGCGGCTCGAGCATCGAGTGCCCGGCCGGGAGCAGGCCGGTGAGCCTGGGGACGACCGACCCGACACCGGGGATCCGCGGGATCGACACCGACGGCAGCGGCACCTTCGGGATCGTGACCGGAAGGGAAACATGCGGCAGGCTCTGGGCCGCCTGGCGCCCCATCGTCGGCAGGCGGCGGAGACGCTCCATGAGGCGTGGGCTGGTCGGGTCGAGCTCGTAGAGCACCCGCCAATATCCCTCGGCGCGCGGCCCCGGGGTGGTCGCCGTGACGGCGACGAGTTGCACCGTCCGTGAGGCCAGCGGCCGGGCCCATCGCAGCCCTCCGCGCTCGGTGATCTCCATCGTGACGTCGTACGCCCCTTCGCGCGGCGGCAGCGGCACGGCGACGGTGAGCGGGTCGAAACGCTGCGGGGGGCCCGAGGGGCATTCCTCCCCGGCGATCGGCGCCATTTCGTGGAGGAGATAGGACCGGGCGTGGGTCTCGCTGCCGTCGGCGGTGTCACGGACCTTCACCCGCAGTTCCACCGTTGCCCCTGAGGCTGCCCGCGGCGGCAAGAGCGGATCGATCTCGAGTCGGACTGTCTCACCCGGGGATCGCAGCGATCCCCCAAGACAAACGACGCGGATCTCATCCCCCGGGGCCCGGCGGATGGTAAGGCGGTTGGCAGCGTCGTCGAGGGGGTCGTGGGTCGAGGCCTCGATCAGGTCGGCGACGCGGTACTCGGCATGGCGGGCCTGATCGGCCCGACCGTCCGGCATGAGATCGACCACGACCCGGGCCGTCTGCCAGTCGGCGATGCCCAGTTCGACGCCATCGAGCGGGCATTCGGCCGGCTGATGAACGAACACCGTCCGACCGACGGCGTGGATCCGCGCGGCGGCCAAAGGATCGGCCGAGATCAGCCGCCACGGAAGCGTCCCCCGATCCGCCTCATCGATGGACGTCAGGGCCTCCTCGCCCTCCGTCTGACCAACGACCCGGATCGTCCCCGACCAACGCCGCGGTTTTCCCCCTCCCCAGATGACACGGATCGCCACCTTGGGCACCGTCACAGCGCTCTCCGTCTCTCCATCATTCCCCGGGGTGACCACGGGGAGCGGCGTCACGGCCTCAGCGAGCGTCGGGGGCGCGGCCATTCCCGGCATGGCCAGGATGACCATGACGACGGCAGCCACCAGCGCCGCCCAGAAGGCGACGACGGTCGGCAGGCGCGGGCTGGAAGGACGTTCGGGCATGGGCGCGCGGGGGCTTGGCACCGGGGGTCCGGGCGGACGGGGCGGGGAGGATAGCGGCCCACGGCAGGCCTCACCACCGCTGTTTCCCCGGCAGAAACACCACTTCCGGCGGCTCTCCGGCCGCTGCAGGGGGGCCCGACGACCGCCGGGTGGATTCAGGCGATCTCCCCGGCCGGCCCGAGGGGGGCCGTCCAGGCCCGGCGGTCCCCCACGCGCGCCGCCGCGGCGATCTCCCTCAGGGCCGCCATCACCTCCGGGCATCGGCTGCTGACATCGGCAACCTCGAAGAAGTCGTCGGGCTTGGCGTGGAGTCGACGGCGGGCCTCCGCGTCGGTGCGATCCTCCTCGAGATAAAACCAGTGCGTCGTCACGACGGCCGTGCCCCCCGGCACGACGCAGATGACGCGGTCGCGCTCGGCGTGCGTCCAGGTGTCGAGCAGGTCAGACATCGGCCGCGCCGGTTCCCCATCGGTGGAGGGGAGACGCTCGGTCAATCCGACGATCTCCCGGAGCATCTCCCCCACATCGGTGGGCATGACGAGCCCTGGATAGCGTTGCCCGGCCATCCGCCCCCGGCCGTCGACGACAAGCGCCGGCAGGTGAATGCTCTCGCCGAAGGGCATCTCGGCCCCGTCGCCACCGGGGAGGCCGACGAGGCCGTGCAGCCCCAGCGGCATTCCGCGGACACCGGCAAAGCAGATCGTCCACGCCTCAGGTGACGGCGGCTCCGTCGGGAGCGTGGCGAGGAGTTCACCGAGACACCGATCGAGGAGCGAGACCTGGGCCGCAAGCCTCTGGCGGTGCCCCATGACGAGATCGGGATCGGTGTCGGCATCGATCCGCACCGACGGCACCGCGACTCCCTCAGGCAGGGGTGGATCATCCGGATCGAGATACGGCTCGCGGAACGACTCCGGCGCGTCCCAGGCAAGCCCGAGGCTGCCAGCATGGATCCAGACAATGCTCTGGTCGCCGCCGGCCAAAAGCCCGCGGGCCGCGGCGAACAAGCGGCCGAGATTCGTCTCCTCTGCTCGGCGCGCCAAGCGGCGAGGCACGATCGCGGGCACGACCGTCATCGACACCCGCCCGCCGTCTCCCTCCGCAGCCAGTCGTGCCGCGAACGGGGCATCGTCGGTGACCAGCGTCGGGCGGAGCCCGGCCCGGGCGGCCGCGGTGACAAGCGCACCGCCGAGGGCGTCGAGGGTCTGCCCCGAATCGAGGGAGGGACTGATGAGGCGATCGAAGACGACGCCACGGCCGGCAAGGGCATCGATCGCGGGGGCCGACACCCACGTCGCTCCCCAGGCCGGGACGATCCAGGCCGGGAGGCGGTCGATGGTGACAAGGAGGAGCCGCGGGGGCATTCGCGAGCTCCGGGTTGGCTGGCTGGAACTGAAAGGGTCAGCCGCCCGATGCGGCGGGTATGGCCGGACGCGAGCGCGGGATGGCGTCGTTCCGGAAAAATCAGTGCCCGGTGGTTGGGGAGTCGTTCTGGTCACGCCCCTGGATGAGCGTCTTGAGCAGCGGCGTGGCCAGCGCCACGGCGACGCCCACCCCAATCGACGTGACGACGAACAGGAAGAAGTAATCGGCCTGGCCACCGAAGTTCCACGGGAGCTTGATCTCGCCCCGTTCGACCGCCTCGACCTTCGCGGCGATCAGCCCCCCGGCGAGATTGGCGACAAAGCTCGACACCAGCCACACCCCCATCAGCAGCGACACGAATCGCTTCGGCGCGACTTTCGTGACGTACGACAGTCCGGTGGGGGAGAGACAGAGCTCGCCGACGGTGTGCCAGAAGTAGGTGAGGAAGATGAGCGCCATCGACGCCTTCGCGCCATCCTTCACCGACATCCCGGCCCAGACCATGAACAGATACCCGACGCCGAGGGAGATCAGCCCCAGGGCGATCTTCATCGGCTGGCTGGGATCGAGCCCATGCTTGCCGAGCCGTGTCCAGAGGCCGGCGAAGAGCGGGGCGAGCGTGAAGATCAGCCCGGCATTCACCGACTGGAACCAGGTCGCCGGAATCTCCCTGCCGAACAGGGTGCGGTTGGTGTTTTGCTCGGTGAAGACATTGATCGACGACCCGGCCTGCTCGAAGGCCATCCAGAAGAAGACATTGAAGGCCATGAAGAGAAAGATCGAGGCGGTGGGGCCACGATCCTCGGGCCGCTGGATGGAAACAAACCACACCACGAGCCCGAGGATCACCGCGGCGAGCACCCCCACGACCAGCGGCGAGAGGAGATTGGAGAAGGCGTTCAGGAAGCCGTAGTGGTAGGCGAGCCCGCAGAGGGCCCCGAGGAGGAGGCTGGCGACGACGAACAGCGGCGCGGAAGCCCCGCGGCCATCAGGGGGCAGGCCGATGTCGGCGAGGTATTTCGGCCGGAGGATCGTGTAGAGGACGAGGCCGGCAATCATGCCGACGGCGGCGGCACCGAAGCCCCAGTGCCAGCCGACCTTCTCGCCGAGGGTGCCGCAGACGAACGCGCACAGGAAGGCCCCGAGGTTGATCCCCATGTAAAAGATCGTGAAAGCCCCGTCGCGGCGCGGGTCCCCC
>CANGGC010000234.1 GCA_947453125.1 Planctomycetaceae bacterium
TCCCGTGCCGGTGTCGGAGGTGGGGATCGATCCGCTCCTCAAATACCTCGCCAGCGACCGGGCCCAGGAACTCGACACGAAAGTGGTCGACGACGTGCGGAACTTCCTCTTCGGCGCCCCGGGCCAGGGGGGCTTCGACCTCGCATCGATCAATATCGAGCGCGGCCGCGATCATGGCTTGGCCGACTACAACACCGTCCGCGTCGCCTACGGACTGCCGCGGGTGACGTCGTTCGCCCAGATCACCCCCGACGTCGCCCTCCAGCAGTCGCTCCAGAAGGCCTACGGCTCGGTCAATTCGATCGATCTCTGGGTGGGTGGCCTGGCGGAGAAGCACCTTTCCGGCTCGAGCCTCGGGGCGACGTTCACGCGGATCATCGTCGACCAGTTCACGCGTCTGCGCGACGGCGATCGCTACTGGTATCAAAATGTCCTTCCGGCGACCTTGGTGGCCGATGTCCAGCGAACGACACTCGCCGACATCATCGCCCGCAACAGTGGCCTGAAGAACCTCCAAGCCGACGTCTTCACCTTCCATGCCTCGATCGGCGGCACCGTGTTTGCCGATGGCAACCGCGACAGCCTCCGTCAGACGGCCGAGAAGGGGATCGCGGCTGCCACCGTCTCGCTCCTCGATGCGGCCGGGTCGGTGATCGCCACGACGACGTCCGATTCCAGCGGGCGCTATCTGTTCACCGGGCTCGATCTCGGCATCTACCGGGTGGCGGTGTCGGGGACCGGCGCCGGCGGGCCCTCCGGATCGACGTCGGCTAAGGGGAAGGCCGTGGCAATCACGAAGGGGAACGACATTCGTGGGGTCGATGTGGCGGTGCCGAGCGGCATGGCACAGCCCCCGAAGGCCGCAGCCCCGAAACCGGCCGCCGCACCGCTGCCGCCGACCATGTTTGCCGCCCTCGGGAGCCTTCCGCCGTTGTCGTCGCAGCCGCTTTCGGCAAAGCGACGTGCCTGACGGCCGCCCCCGGACGTTACGCCCCTGTCTCCCGTCCGGCGCGCCGATCGCATATCCTGACTGCGTGGGTGGTTGGCAGCGATCGATGGTGGTCGGAGGCGCGCTCGCAACCGTCCGTCGGACCACTTCCGGACTGCGAGGCCGTCTTCATGCCACACCAACTCCCGGGTCCATCCCCCACCCTGGTGCGCTTCTGGGGGGTGCGAGGGTCGCTCCCGTCACCGGGGCCGTCGACGCTCCGCTACGGTGGCAACACCACCTGCATCGAGGTGCAGACGGGGGGCGAACGGATCGTTATCGATGCCGGCTCCGGGATTCGCCCCCTCGGGACTGCGCTGCTCCAAGAGCACGCCGGCACCCCGATCACACTCACCCTCCTCCACTCCCACGCCCACTGGGATCACATCCAGGGTTTTCCGTTTTTCGCGCCGGCCTACCTGCCGACGACGCGGATCAGGGTTGTCGGGGGGCACGCTTCCGCTGCCGACCTGCGGCGCGTGTTCGCCGATCAGATGGACGGACAGCGCTGGTTTCCTCTCCCCTTCGAGCGGCTCGCGGCCACGATCACCTTCGATCACCTCGACCTCTCAGGTGACCTCCGCTTCCGGATCGGCGAGGTGGCGGTGACGGCCTGCCCGACGAACCATCCGGGAGGGTCGCTGGGCTTCCGGATCGAAACCCCGCAGGGGGCGATCGTGTTCTTGAGTGATCACGAGACCGGCGGCCCCGACGAACCGCAGATCCGCGAGTTCATCGCCGGCGCGGTGCTCCTCATCGCCGATGCCCAGTACGACGCCACCGAGATCATGACGCGGAGGGGCTGGGGCCACGGGTGTGTCGACGAGGTGATGGCACTGGCCAGCAGCAGCGCTATCGGCCGGGTGGTCCTTTTCCACCACGATCCCTCCCACGACGACACCTTCCTCGACGATCTCGTCGCGCAGGCCAGGTTAAGCGCCGGCCGTGACCATCCCGGCCTGATCGTCGAGGCAGCGCGCGAGGGGGATCGAATCGAGCTGTGAAGGTGCGGCGGTGCCGCCTCAGCCACGCTCCGCCGAGAAGACGCTCACATCCTGGCTCACCTTGCGGAGCTTCGTTGCCAGCGACACGGCGATGTTCCGCAGGATCTTCGTGTGGAGGACGGGGTGCGACTGCTGCAGGCGGTGGAAGTCAGCAATCTCAAACGCAGCCGTCTCCACCTCACCCTCGGCCACCACGTCTGCCGAGCGCGGGGCGCCGTCCAGGAAAGCCATCTCCCCCACCATCGTGCCGACCGAGAAGCTCGCCACCCGGTTCCCGGCGGCAGCGGGCCCACCCAGCAAGACCCCGACGACCCCCTTCGTGATCAGGAAAAGGTTCGTCGCCTCTTCCCCGCTCGAGGTGATCTTCTCGCCACTCGCGTGGGAGCGGTGTTTGAGAAGGGTAGCGAAGAGGGCGATCTCGTCCTCCGTGAGACTGGCCGTGATCTCGTAGTCGTGGAGATCATGATCGACCAACTGGACCAAGGCGTGCAGTTCGTCGAGGAGGACGTCCTCGCAATGTTCGAGGGCGCCGTCGGTGGAGTGATATCGAAACAGCGCCTCCACCTCGCCGCGGTCGGTGAGGTAGGCCGCCACCTGGGCTCGCACCACGTCGAGGCGCTGGGTGTGGGTGAAGAACACCATCACACCCCGGCGGGCGAGTGATTCCGCCAAGTCGACGAGCATCCGCACCGCGACGCCGTTGATCGCGGTGACATGGTGGAAGTCGAGAATCACGGCGAGCGGCCGGCCGACGCGGTCGAGGACGTCGCGGACGATCGGCTCGGTCGTGGAGAAGGCGAGGTTACTCTGCATCTCGACGACGTGGATCCGCGTGCCATGCTCACGCAGGCACGCGCGGTGGGAGGGGTGGCGCGTGCGGCTCGAGTTGCGCTGCGCGGCGGTGTAGGCCAGCCGCCGGCTCGTCTGCGCACAGTAGGGGGGATTGAACTGATGCAGCTCCCAGGCCTTCGATAACTCCTCGCACACTTTCAGCGCGCGGGCGCTGTTCCCCTGGGCATCGAGCCGCGGCGAGAAGACGCCGATCCCCAACTGGCCGGGGAGCACCGCCAGCACGCCCCCCGCCACGCCGCTCTTGGCCGGCATGCCGACGTTATAGATCCAGCCGCCGGAGAAGTCGTACATGCCGCAGGAGGCCATCACGCTCAAGACGTTCTCGACATGCTGCTCCTTGATCGCCCGGACGCCGGTGACGGGATTGAGCCCCTGATTGGCGAGGGTCGCCCCGAGGAGGGCCAGATCGGCGCAGGTCACCGAGATGGCGCACTGCCGGAAGTAGGCATCCACCGTCGCGGTCGGATCATCGACGAGGATGTCGAAGTTGCGGAGGAGGTGGCCGATGGCCCGATTGCGGTGCCCAGTCCGACTCTCCGATTCATACACGTCTCTATCGATCCGCATCGGACGACCGCTGTAGCGCTCGAACATCTCGAGGATCCGCCCGATCCTGGCGTCGGATGACTCGGCGACGATCTGCCCGGTGGTGGCGATCGCCCCGGCGTTGATCATCGGGTTGAGCGGGCAGCCGGTCACCTTGTGGAGGCTGATGGCGTTGAAGGCATCGCCGCTCGGCTCGACACCGACCTTCTTCAGGATCAGCTCGGCGCCATGATCGTCGAGAGCGAGACCGTAAACGAACGGCTTGGAGA
Organism: Planctomycetaceae bacterium; assembly: GCA_947453125.1. GTDB lineage: Bacteria > Planctomycetota > Planctomycetia > Pirellulales > UBA1268 > QWOP01. Next base: position 3,660 of record CANGGC010000234.1, read on the forward strand.
TCGACTGGATCGTGAACTCGTGCCGCGAATCCCCCGCCTCGTAGACATAGCCGTCGGTGGTGGCGATGCAGATCCCGAACAGCTCCGGATCGGCCTTCGCAAGCTCCGGGATGTAGGTGGCGACCTCGCCTTCGCGGTCATCGGCGTATTTCGCCCGAAGCGCGTCGAGGAACGACTGGATCGGCGAGCCGAGGTGGGCGGAGGCCATGAAAGGATCCTCGGGGGAGTGTGTCACGGTGCAGAACGGTGCCGGCCGCCCGCCGGCATTTCGATCATACAGAAGGGTTTTCAACGATCCAGACGCCGCGCGATCGGTGCGGCCGCGGAGCCGGAATCGGTGCCGCGGCGCCGACACGGTAGACTCCGCTCCGCCGACATCCGCCCGGTGCTGGCCCCGCGGCGGTGGACGGGGGCGGCGCGAGATCCGATTGGCAGGGGAGGAGAGATGGCACGAGACGAATCGACGGCGGGCAATCGTCCCTCGGACGCGACGACCGGCCAGCGCGCCGCACCGACGCGCACCCGGCATGTTGTCCTGGCGTTTGCCGTCCTTCTGGCGGTGATCACCTATGTCGATCGCGTCTGCATCTCGCAGGCAGCACCGCAGATGCGCGAGGACCTCGGCCTCTCGAAGGAGCAGATGGGCTGGGCGTTCTTCGCCTTCTCGATCGCCTATGCGAGCTTCGAGATCCCCGGCGGCTGGCTCGGCGACCGGATCGGCCCCCGCGCCGTCCTCATGCGCGTCGTCTCCATGTGGTCGGTGTTCACGGTCCTCACCGGCTGGGCCTGGAATTTCTGGTCGCTGCTGACGTTCCGATTCCTGTTCGGCGTCGGCGAGGCGGGCTGCTTCCCCAACCTCGCCAAGGTCTTTTCCCTCTGGCTTCCCGGCCACGAGCGCGTCCGGGCCCAGGGGATCATGTGGCTCTCGGCCCGCTGGGGGGGCGCGTTCACGCCGCTGCTCGTCGGCTGGATGCTCTCCAAGGACCACCTCGGGCTCCACTACAAGTGGACGTTCCTCCTCTTCGGGCTCCTCGGGGTCGTGTGGGCGGTGCTGTTTTGGAGTTGGTTTCGCGACAACCCCCGCCATCACGAAAGCGTCAACGCCGCGGAGCTGGCGATCATCGGCGATTCGGCCGACCGCCAAGTGGGGCACGGGGCGGTGCCGTGGGAGCTGTTCCTCTCGAGCCCGAGCGTGTGGCTCCTCTGGCTCCAGTACTTCTGCCAAAACTTCTCCTGGTATTTCTACATCACCTGGATGCCGACCTTCCTCAAAGAGACTTTTCCAGAGTTCACCGACATGCAGCGCGCCTTGGCCGGCTGCGTGCCGCTGTTCTTCGGTGGCATCGGCTCGTTCGTCTCGGGATCGATCGCGGCCAGCCTCGCAGATCGACTCGGCAGCACGGCGCGGGCCCGGCGGACGCTCGGCTGCGTCGGGCTGTGCGGTGCGGCGGCGATGCTGCTGCTCTCGGTGTGGCTGCAACAGCGAGCGGAAGCGGGCGGGGTCGTCCTGTTCGGTATTGCGGCGCTCTTGGCGATGGGGCTGGCGAGCTTCGGCAACGATCTCTCCATGCCGGGGAGCTGGGGAGCCTGCATGGACCTCGGCGGCAAGCATACCGGCTCGCTCGCAGGGAGCATGAACATGATGGGCAACTTCGGCGGCGCCCTCTCGCCGGTCATCGTCCCCGCGCTCCTGACGGCGTTCGCGGTGCCGGGCTCCACCGACCCGA
>CANGGC010000235.1 GCA_947453125.1 Planctomycetaceae bacterium
ATACCGTCGGCTGGGGAGGCGGAGCGCTCGGGCCGGTGTTCGTCGGCTGGGCGACGCATGCGGCCGGCAAGGCGGGCGAAGTTGACGCGATGAGCCGGGCGATCGCCGCCGGCGGCCTCGTCTATCTCGTCTGTGCCGCGCTCCTCTTCAGTGCCTACGCGCTCGCACGCCGCTCCTCCGCTCCCGTCATCGACTGACCGCTCACCTCCACGGCTTTCGATCTTTCCCTTCTTCCCTTGCGACGCCCACCATGACCAACTCCCCCGCTCGCTTCCACGGCATCATCCCTCCGCTGGCGACGCCGCTGGTCGACCGCGACACGCTCGATGTCGCCGGTCTCGAGCGGCTCATCGAGCATGTCCTCGCCGGCGGCGTCCACGGGCTGTTCGTCCTCGGCACCACCGGCGAGGGGCCGGCGCTTCCCCCGGCGGTCCGCCGCGCCGTCGTCGAACGCACCGTCAAGCAGGTGGCCGGCCGCGTGCCGGTGCTCGTCGGCATCAGCGACACCGTCCTTGCCGACAGCCTCGCGCTTGCCCGGTTTGCCGCTGAGAGCGGCGCCGCGGCGGTCGTCGCCGCCCCTCCTTACTACTTCCCGGCAGGCCAGGATCCACTCGATCGCTGGTGCCGAACGCTCGTGGCGGGGCTGCCGTTGCCGCTCCTTCTTTACAACATGCCGGAGATGGTGAAGGTGGTGCTCGGGCCGGAGCTTGTCCGGCGCCTCGCCGACCTCCCGGAGATCGTCGGAATCAAGGATTCTGGCGGCGATCTGGAGACGTTTTCCGGTTATTCAAAAGTCGTCCGCGAGGTCCGCCCCGACTGGTCGCTCTTGATCGGCCCGGAGCAGATGCTCCCGCAGGCCCATGCCCTTGGTGGCCACGGCGGCGTCTGCGGCGGGGCGAACGTCCACCCCCGTCTGTTCGTCGACCTTCAAGCAGCGCTCGAGCGCGGCGACGAGGCCCGGGCCGCCGGCCTCCAGCAGAAGGTGCTCGCCCTCAGCAGGCTTTATTCCGTCGGCACGGAGCCCGGCCGCGTGATCGTCGGCGTCAAAGCGGCGCTTGCAGCGCTCGGGATCTGCGGCGACGCCTCGGCCGCGTGGTTTGAACAGCTCAACGCGACTCAAAAAACCCGCATCGCCGAGATCGTCGCCGAAATCAGGGCCTGACAAGGAGGGCCGATGCAGCTGTCCATGGGAAAAGGTCGCAGATGACGTTTTTCACCGACAGCAAGTCCCTCGATTCAGCTATGGTTGTTGCGTTCGGGGGGATACTTCTGGCATCGAGTCTTCCCTGACAGTCGTTGCCTCAGCTGCCGAGCCGGCCCCAATTCCTTCATGCACCGCCTGACAAGAGAAGTCCCATGCACGCCATCAAGGCACTGTCGCCCGAGGACGTAGCCGCCTTCCTCCTCCAGGTTGTCGTCCTGCTCACCTTCGCCCACGTTGGCGGCGAGTTGATGCGCCGCTGCCGGCAGCCAGCTCTGATCGGCAACATCTTCGGGGGCATGCTGCTCGGGCCATCCGTCCTCGGGCACTGGTTTCCGGCTCTGCAGGAGGCGGTTTTTCGGCCGGAGCAGAGCCAGTCCGACATGCTCGCGGCGATCACGTGGGTGGGGCTCCTCCTCTTCCTCATGGAAGCGGGGTTCGAAGTCAGGCTCGACCTGTTGCGGCGCAATGCCATCTCCTGCGTCATCGTGTCGGCAGGGGGACTGCTCGTCCCGATGTTCGGCGGCTTCCTGCTCGGCCAATACCTTCCGGCCGGAATGCTCGTCAACCCGGACGATCGTCTGGTGTTGTCCCTGTTCCTCGCCGTCGCGATGTCGATCTCGGCGTTGCCGCCGTTGGCGATGATCTTGCGAGACAAGGACATGCTCCGGGAAAACGTCGGCCAGATCAGCCTCGGGGCGGCCATGATGGACGATGTCGTTGCCTGGATCCTCGTCGGCATCACCACGAGCCTGCACGTGAGCGGCACGTTCTCCGCGCTGTCCGTGGCGAAGTCGGCAGGGGCGGCGGTGCTGTTCCTCGCGACCTGCTTTCTCGTCGGACGCCCACTGATCGGACGATTCATCGACTGGCACAACAAGGTGGCCCCCGGTGCTGCTCCGCAGCTTTCCCTGCTGATCATCTGCGGGCTCGCCGGCAGCCTGATCACGAGCTGGCTCGGGCTCGAATCGATCCTGGGGATTTTTATCGTCGGCATCCTCTTCGGCGCGGCCACCGGCCTGCAGAAGAACGCCGTTCATTCCCTCAGCCTGGTCGTTTCGTCGTTCCTCGCCCCGCTCTATTTCGGTCTCGCCGGCCTGCGGCTCAACATCTGGAGCGTGTACGAAGGAAACATGAGCCTGCTGCTCCTCACGGTGATCGCGATCGCCTGCATCGGCAAGCTGCTCGGCGTCTACCTGGGCGCATGGGCATGCGGTCTGCCGCGGTGGGAGCGGCTGGCGATGGGCTTCGGCATGAACGCCCGTGGCGGCACGGAGATCATCATCGCGACCCTCGGCCTGTCGATCGGGCTGCTGACCCGCGAGATGTTCTCGATCATCGTGGTGATGGCCATCGTGACAGTGATCCTCTCCGGGCCGACGATGGCGTGGGCATTGTCGCACGTGCATCGTGACGACAAGGCCATCGACGATGCGCAGCCGCAATTCATCTACGAGGAAGCGCTGGAGGATCCCCCGGTTGCCCTGAATCTCGTCGAGCAGGAGGAGATCCGGCTGGCCAGGAGGCTCAAGACGTACACCCAGGCGATGCGAGCGGACGCCGGTGCCCCGTCGCGGACGGCTGCTGCCGGCATTCGTGAGCCGTTCGTCGCCGTCGCGGGGGTGACGGAAGCGTTTCTCCAGCAATTGACGGCCCAATCGCTTGAGCCCGGCACCAGCGTGCAGCTGATCGCGCTCGAAAATCGGCTCCGGTTGCTGCGCTACCTCGAGGAAAGCGTCCGGTCGCTGTTCACGTCGAGTGTCCGGATGCCGGCTGACAGTGCCCTCCGCAGGCATCTTGATTCCTACACCGAGGGGCTCGATTTTCTCCTCGACACCATGCTCGAAGCCCTCACCACGAAAGACGCCGCTGTGGCGGCGACGTTCGTAGCGCTAACCGAGGGGCGCAGCGAGATCATCGAGGGGGTCCGCAGCGACTATCTCCGGTCGGCGGCGACATCCGACGCCACCGATCAGGCGGTGCTGTTCGAGGTCGCCCACGGCTTCGAGCAGACGGTGTGGCTGCTGCACCGCTTCGCCCTGCTGCTGCCGCAGGCCTGAGAACGAGACGAGCGGAGGGAAACGTAGCGGCCGAGGAAGAAAACAGACGCACGCATGCCCTGGGCGGGATCGCTTTTCCCCAGGGCATGCGCGGCCGATTGCGTCCTACGATGCTGCGCGAAGCAGGGCCTACGGCAGGATCACCGTGTCGATGACATGGATGACGCCGTTGGTGGCGTGGATGTCCGAGTTTTGGACATGGGACATGTGCTTCGCCGTGCCGATATGCACGCCCGTCAAAATATTGTAGGTGATCTCAACCTTCCCTCCGCCCGCCGTCTTGGCTTCCTTGAGCTTCTTCACATCGGCGATGAGAAGGTCTTCGGGCACCACGTGCATCAGCAGCACGGCCTTGAGCTTCTCCTTGTTTTCGGGCTTGAGGAGGTTGTCGAGCGCCCCGGAGGGGAGCTTCGCAAAGGCCTCATCGGAAGGGGCAAAAACCGTGAACGGCCCCTTACCTTTCAGCGTCTCGGTCAACCCGGCCGCTTCGAGAGCCTTGGCAAGAGTCTTGAAGTGGCCGCACTCGACGGCCGTCTCGACGACGTCCTGAGTCGCTCCCGGTCGTGCCGAACGGTCGGGGCTCGGGGCCGCATCGCCCCGGCTTGCCACCAGGCCGACAAGGAGGAGTGCCAGGGTCGCCAAGGCACGGTGGGGAAGCATGGTCTGCATGGGTCAGGTCCTCGTGGAGAAAAAAACGCCGCTCGATTCAACGGATGAAACGAGTCGGACCATCAACACATCAAGCGCGGTGGGAGGCTCCTCGTCGCGCGGCCCAGGCGCGGACGTCGATCCCTTCGGGGTCGGCCATCGCCGAGCGGGCGACTGCCTTGGAATCAGGAGAGGGGCCCGCAGGCAGAGCAGACGAGCGTCTGTCGCAAGCAAACGAGCCCAACCTCGGTGGGAGCCGATCACGGTCACGATCAGCGCCGTGACAAAAGTCACAGCGCTATCCCACCCGAGAGGCCATCAGAAGGACGGCGGAGCAAAAGCTCGAAAGCTCCCTCCACGCCGTCGCCGTACTCTATCCCTGCCGAGGCCCCCGAGGGCGTTCGCGCCATTCGGGGCCGTGGATCATTGATCTCGAGCCACCGATTCCCACCGGACAGCTGGGTGGGCCCAGCATTGGTGGCTGGCACTCTTCAGTCGCCCTATGATGTCATGAAAACGACCGTCGAAATCGACTGCCCCCCGGAAGTCCTTCTCGGGCTTCACCTGGAACCGTCGGAGTTTGGTGAGCTAATGAAGCTCGAGACAGCGATTGCGCTGTTCAAGGATGGCCGGATGTCATCCGGTACCGCCGCGAAGTGGTTGAACATCCCGCGAACGACCTTTCTTCTTCGCGCTGCCGAGGCCGGCGCGACCTTCCTGACGGACACGCCGGAGGACTTCGCCCGGGAAACGTCGCTGCTGTGATCGTCGTCACGAACACGGGGCCGCTGATCGCACTGGCCAGCATCGGTTAACTCGGTCTGCAGATCACAGGGACTCTTGGCATTCTGGCCAAGGCCAAGACGACGGGGTTACTCGCGTCATTCACCACCGCCACCGACGCCATGCGAAAGGCGGGCGTGCGGTTTCATCCGGCCTTGGTGGGCAAGATCGCCGCTGTCGTCGGCGAGTAACGGTGCCGTGGTCTCAGCCGCCACGTGGCAGCACGACGCTTTCGCTCGCCACATGGTCGGGAGCCAGAAAAGGCGACGGCTCCCCAGCCTCCCTCACACCCACGCCGGCATCCAGCCACCGCGGTAGGGCTTCGTGAGCAGCTCGGCCGCGTGCGGCACGCCCGAGAGGACGAAGCCGGGGGCGTTCCAGGTCAGGAGCGTGTCGGGATGGCGGATCGCGATCGTTCCCAGGAGGACCGTTTCGGTGAGCGGCGCCGAATAGCCGAAGTGGCTCGTCGTCTGATCGGTGCCGCGGATGGCGTCGATCCAGGAGGTGTAGTGATTGCGTGCATCTTGGACCGGGATCTCGAAGCTCGCAAACTTCTCTGTCGGGGCCAGCCGCGGCATCTCGACATGCGGCACGAGGAGCGTTCCTTCCGTGCCGATGATCGCTGAGCCACTGCCAGGAAGGACGACATCGGCGGCGAGCGAGAGGCGCTCGTGCGTCGGCACATGC
>CANGGC010000236.1 GCA_947453125.1 Planctomycetaceae bacterium
GCCTCCACGCCGACACCGCCCGCGCCGCCCGAGAGCTTGTGCGCCTCGATTCAAACGTCCCGCTCGAGATCCCGTGGGACGCCGCGAAACTCCATCGCCCCGACGGCGAAGCCCTCACGGCGTTCCTCGAGGGGCTCGGCTTCCAGAGCCTCGTCAAGACCGCCCGACAGGCATCCACGCCGAGCCCTGCGAAAGCGGCCCCGGCGAAGAAGGGAGCCGCCAAGGGGGCCAAGCCCGCCGATGAGCGTCAGGGGCGGCTCCTCCTCGGCGATGACGACGAGCCGTCCACCGCGAGCCCCTCCCCGACGTTCGAGACGCCGGCCGACGATGCGGCCCTCGCCCGGCTCGTGGATGAGGTGCGGTCGATGGGGCCCGTCACGCTCGCCGTGGCGTTGCCCCCCGGCGCGACGCGGCTGACGGCGCCGCTGGGGATCGGCATCGTTTCGGGATCGCGCGCGGTCTGGGTGCCGGCGGCGCTTCTCTCAGGCAACGGCCCCGGCCGCGGGGCGCTGGCGGCCCTTCTTGCCGACCCCGCCACACCGAAGGCTGCCCACGATCTCAAGCGGCTGGAACTGGCGCTTGAGATCGCCGGATTCCGCCTCGCCGGAGGGACGTTTGACACCCTCCTGGCCGGTTACCTCCTCGATGCGGGCCAGCGCAACCACTCCCTCGGGGCCCAGGCCGATCTCGACTCGATTGGCTCGAGCGACGATCTCGACACCGTCGAGAAGGAAGTCCGCCAGATCCGCCTCGAGAGCCCCGCCAATGCTGGCGACGCCGTGGCCGCCTGTCGGGCCACGACCGATCTCGTTCCCCTCCTCGCCACGCGACTGGAGGAGCAGGGGCTCGCGACGCTGTTCAAGGACGTGGAGATCCCCCTCGCCTCGGTCCTCGCGGCGATGGAACACCACGGGATGCGGATCGACGCGTCGCTCCTCGAGCGGCTCTCCGCGCGCTACACCGAGCGCCTTGCGGAGCTCGAGGCGGAGATCCACGCGCTGGCCGGGCACTCCTTCGCCATCGCCTCGCCGATCCAGGTCCGCGCGGTGCTGTTTGACGAACTCGGCCTGCCGGTCGTGAAGCGGACGAAGACCGGCCCAAGCACCGATGCCGAGGTGCTCGAGGAGCTCGCCCCGCGCCATCCCCTCCCGCGGATGCTCCTCGAGCACCGCAAGTTCGCCAAGCTCAAGAGCACCTACGTCGATGCGCTGCCGCTGCTCGTTGAGCCGTCGACGGGGTGCATCCATACGACCTTCAATCAGACCGTCGCCGCCACCGGCCGACTCTCCTCGAGCGATCCGAATCTCCAGAACATCCCGGTCCGCACCGAGGAGGGGCAGCAGATCCGCGCAGCCTTCGTCCCCCGCGCCGCGGCAAACCGGTTCGTCGCGGCCGACTATTCGCAGATCGAACTGCGGATCCTCGCCCACCTCTCGGGCGATGCGGCGATGCGGCGGGCCTTCGCCTCGGGAGAGGACATCCACTCGAGCACCGCCGCCGCGGTGTTCGGCCTGGCGGCCGACAGCGTGACCAGCGACATGCGGCGGACGGCCAAGGCGGTCAATTTCGGGATTCTCTACGGCCAGAGCGCTTTCGGCCTGGCCAAGGCCCTCGGCATTCCGCAGGCCGATGCCGCCGCATTCATCGCGGCTTACTTCCGCACCTTCTCCGGTGCCGAGGCCTTCATCGACGACTGCCTCGATCACTGCCGCCGAGACGGGTATGTGTCGACGATGCTCGGCCGTCGGCGGGCGATCGAGAAGGTCCGCGACCGGGCCGGCCGCCGGACGGCTGCTGGTGTGTTCAGCCTCACGCTTCCGGAGCGGACGGCGGTGAACACGGTCGTTCAAGGGTCGGCGGCCGATCTCATCAAGCTGGCGATGCTCCGCGTCCGGCACAGGCTCGCCGCCGAGGGGCTCGCCGCCGCGATCGTGCTCCAGATCCACGACGAACTCCTCCTCGAGGTCCCAGCCGGCGAGGTCGAAGCGGTCCGCCGCCTCCTCGTCGAGGAGATGAAGGGGGCAATGACGCTCGAGGTTCCACTCGAGGTCACGGTCCACGAGGGGGCGACCTGGGCGGAGTGCGAGAAGTAAACACACTCCCTCGCCCGGTGCGGGCTAGGGGGAATGGAGGAAGGGAGGGAACGTGATTCTCATCGGGATCATCGGCCGGATCGGCGCTGGCAAGTCGACGGTGGCCAGGCTGCTGGCAGAGCACGGCGCCCGCGTCATCGATGCCGACCGGATCGCCCACGAGGTTCTCCACGACGCGGACGTTCGCCGGCTGCTCGTCGAACGGTTTGGCCCGGGGCTGATCGCGGGGAGCCCGGCCCCCGACACGGCAGACATCGATCGGAAGGCACTCGCGCGAATCGTGTTCGGCCCCACCGCGGCCCATCGTGGGGCCCTTGCCGCGCTCGAGGCGATCGTTCATCCGCGCGTCCACGATTCTATGGAGGCCCTGCTCGCCGGGATCGCCGGGGAGGAGCGGAGAGGGGGCGCTGAACAGGTCGCGGTGCTCGACGTGCCGCTCCTCGTCCGCGGTGGCTGGCTCGACCGCTGCGATCGGATCGTCGTCCTCGAGTGTCCCGACGACGTCCGCCGCGCCCGGATCGCCGCGCGCTTCTCTGGCCCCCAGATCGAGGCTCGCGAGGCCTCCTGGAACGAGCAATCCCCCCGGGCCTTGCCTGCCGGAAAAACGTCAACCGTGGATACATCCGGAGATCCTGCGTATACTCGGTCCCAGATCGATCGACTCTGGCCCGAGCTCTCCCGGCGGTCACCTTCCTGACCATCGGCGCTTCCGGAGCGGTCGTTTTTTCCGTTGGATGGGGGGGAATGGTTCCGGCTGCATCCCGTGCGGCTTTCCTTTTCTCCTCTGCCGATGGCCCGCCAGCCACTCCCGTCACCATTCCTATTGATCGCTGCAGCCTTGCTGCGGTCCGGACGGAGTCCCGCCTTTCCTCCTCGCCCCACCCTTCCGGTCGCGTCGGCTCCTGTCATGGGGCCGGCCCGCAGCCGTCCCGAGGTGCCCCATGCCCACTGATCCCTCCTTCCCTTCCGACGACGATCTCGACGACGAGCCGATGTCGATCGCCGAGGAGATCGCGGCAGAGGTGAAGCTCGAGGGGGAGGATGCGACCGACCGCTACGAGTCGCTGAAAAAGACCGACACCCACATCACCGCCCTACAGAAGATGTCGATGCAGGAGCTGATCGAACTGGCGCGCCAGGAACAGATCGGCGACATCACCGGGGCCAAGAAGCACGACCTCGTCTTCCGGATCCTCAAAGAGCGAGTGAAGCTCAATGGCCTGATGTTCGGCGAGGGGACGCTCGAAATCCTCCCCGACGGCTTCGGATTCCTCCGCAGCCCCGACTACCACTACCTCTCCTGCCCGGACGATATCTACGTCAGCCCCAGCCAGATCCGGCGCTTCGGCCTCCGCAACGGCGCGAGCGTCGCCGGGCAGATCCGTCCACCGAAGGAGAGCGAACGCTACTTCGCGCTGCTGCGCGTGGAGGCGATCAACGGGGAGGATCCCGCCAAGCTCTCGACGCGGGTCTTCTTCGATGATCTCACCCCCCTCCATCCCGATCGGCGGATCGTTATGGAGACGACCCCGGAGGAGATCGCGATGCGCGTCGTCGATCTCGTCGTGCCGATCGGATTCGGGCAGCGCGGTCTGATCGTCAGCCCGCCGCGGGCCGGCAAGACGATCCTCCTCCAGAAGATGGCCAAGTCGGTGTTGGCGAACTACCCCGAGGCCTATGTCTTCATGCTCCTCATCGACGAGCGACCCGAGGAGGTCACCGACATGGAGCGACAAGTGAAGGGGCCGTCGTGCGAGGTGATCAGCTCGACGTTCGACGAAAACGCCGCACGGCACATCCAAGTGGCCGAGATGGTGATCGAGAAGGCGAAGCGGCTCGTGGAATACGGCCGCGACGTCGTCATCTTCCTCGACTCGATCACGCGTCTGGCACGGGCCTGGAACGCCGAGGTGCCCAACTCCGGCAAGATCCTCTCCGGCGGCATTGATTCCGGCGCGCTCCAGCGACCGAAGCGCTTCTTCGGCAGCGCCCGCAAGGTCGAGGAGGGGGGATCCCTGACGATCATCGCCACGGCGCTGGTCGACACCGGCAGCAAGATGGACGAGGTGATCTTCGAGGAGTTCAAGGGGACGGGGAACCTCGAGATCGTGCTCGACCGTCGGCTCGTCGACAAGCGGGTCTACCCGGCCATCGACATCAATCGCTCCGGCACGCGGCGGGAGGAGATGCTCATGGATGCCGAGACCTACCGGCGCACCTGCGTGCTCCGTCGCGTCCTCGGCGACATGAATCCCGCCGACGCCATGGAGCTCCTCCTCAACAGGCTCTCGAAGACGAAGACCAACGCCGAATTCCTCCAAGGGCTCAAGTCGTGAAGCAACAGGAGCGGCAGGCCGCCCCGGCCGTGTTCGATCACGGCCGGCTGTTCGAGGGTGATCCATCCCGCCTCCCTTCGGGGGTCCGCGTGGCGATCGTCGTCTCGCGCTACAACGCGGCCGTCACCGAGCGGATGCTCGCCGGCGCGGCACGGACGCTCGCAGCGGCCGGTCTCGATCGCTACCGCCTCGACGTCGCCAGGGTTCCGGGGGCCTTCGAGCTTCCTGTCGTCGCCGATCGGCTCGCCGCCACGGGGGAGTATGCGGCGGTGATCTGCTTGGGCGCGATCATCCGCGGCGAGACGACGCACGATCAGCACATCGCCGCGGCCGTTGCCCAGGGGATCGAGGAGATCGGAAGAGCCCGAGGCACCCCCGTCCTGTTCGGCGTCCTCACCTGCCAGTCGATCGAACAGGCCGTGGCCCGGGCCGGCGGCGACGAGCGGGTGGCGGCGCATTCCAACAAGGGGGAGGAGTGTGCCGAGGCAGCGATCGAGATGATCTCGCTCCTCCACCAGATCGCCACCGCAACCGGAGGGAAGACCCGATGACCACGCAGCGCCGCAGCCGGGCCCGCGAGATTGCCCTCCAGGCCCTCTACCAGCTCGACCTCAATCCCGACGTCGCCCCCGACGATCTGAAGCGTTTCGTCAGCGGCAGGCTCCATGGTGGCCCGCTCGTTCCCTTCGCGCTTGGGCTCGTGCGTGGCGTGCAGAAGCGCCGTGACGAACTCGATGCCCACATCGACGCCCGCGCCGAGCACTGGCGCGTGGCCCGGATGGCCGCCACCGACCGGGGCATCCTCAGACTTGCGGCCCACGAGATCCTCCACACCGACACGCCCCCCGCGGCGGCCGCCGACGAAGCGATCGAGCTGGCCAAGCGCTACGGGGGGGAAGGATCGGGGAACTTCGTGGCAGGGATCCTCGGCAGGATCCTCGCCGACC
>CANGGC010000237.1 GCA_947453125.1 Planctomycetaceae bacterium
AGTCAACGTGATCATCCCGACGCCAAACGGCCGGGTGTCAAATCTCTGCTTTGCCGGCCCGGAGTTCGACACGATCGTCGCCACCTGCGGCGACAAGGTCTACCGGCGGAAAGTGAAGGTCAAGGGGGCACCGAACTTCCTCCCTCCGACGACACCGGCAAAACCGAGACTGTGATCGCCCATGCGGGGGCAACCAGGTGCGTCCGCCGCTGCCACCCCTGACACTAGGGGCAATGCCGCCGGACATTAAGAGGAGTCGGAAGAGGGTTGTAACAGAGCTTTTCTCTAGTACACTCCGGGTTGACAAAGTCACAACTGCGTTTTGCCTCCGTCTTTGACCGTATTCCCGACGTCACCGTGGCAACCGAAAACGGCCGCCACCAACACGGCCCCCATTCGGTGCCGAACGCCGGTCACGGTCATCCGGGAGGCAGGATCGACAGTGACTGAACGAACTTCCGATTCCCCACGATTCCCCCGAGGAGCAGTTCCCCCGATGGTCGACAAGAAGGACATCAAGAGCGTCAACAAGTCCGACGAGATCCGCAAGCTCGCCGCCGCCATGAAGGAACGGGGCGAGAAGCCCCGTCCGGTCGTGATCGTGGCGACCCTCAAGAAGCAGGGCGTGGTGGTGTCGTCGCCCCAGGTGAGCATGGTCCTCAAGGGGATGGGCTTCCGCCCGCGGAAGCGCCGCAAGTCGGGTGAAGTGGCCGCCACGAAGGGAACGAAGCCCCGCGCTGCTGCCCGCAGCGCTCAACTTTCGATCGACGACCTGCTCGCCGCCAAAAAGATCGTCGAGCAGTTCGGTGGCGCCGACCGCGCTATCGCCGCGATCACGGCGCTGAAGCGTTTCGAGGGCTGATCTCCCGTCGCGCTCGCGAGTGAATCGAATCGAAGCCCCGCCGGTGGTTCCGACCTCCGGCGGGGTTTTTTTGTTGCCTGGTATGGCGAGGGCCCAGGCGACGCCATCAATACGATTTCGCCGCACCGAACTGCACCGTCGACACTGGATTCGTCTTGTCGCCGGTGGTGATGTAACGTCCGAAGACTGACATCCGTTCACCGAAGTTCTTTACGAAGCCGCTCCCCCGGTCGTGGAGGTAAATGAAGAAGTCGCCGGCGACCTCCTTGCGGATCGTCCACTGGGTCGCGTCGGCAAACTCCCCCTTGCCCGGGCCGGTCGAATCGACGGCGACACCGACCCGCCACTCCGCGTCGATGCCCCAAGGGAGCTGCCCCTGCTGGCGGACGAGCAAGCCGGGCCTCGTCGGCGCCGCGAACGCCGGCGCCTTCCAGGGGGTTTTGACAAACTCCTCGAGCGGCTTCGCCACCGTCTCGATGGCCGGGGGCCTGACCTCTTCGCCCCCTCGTGCCGAGGTCTCGAGCCATCGGCCGAGCCCGGAAGGAGGGACGATCGGCATCCCGAGCGGGTCGGCAACGACCGTCGGAGGAAGGGGAACGACACGTTCCTCGGCTTCCAAGAAATCGGAGGCGCGCAACGCATCCCACCCGTTGCCACCGGCCAGACACAGGCCAACAACGACGACCGTCGGCACGGAGGAGATCCGCTGTAACGACATCCGGAAGTGCGTTGGGTAGATCACGGCGCTCGATGGCTGAGGAGGCAGTTCGAATGGCCGCCGGGAAGCCTCCCGGAGCACCCTCAGATCCTTCCATCCCGCCCCGCTCCGGTGCAAGACCGGACCGGGCAAGCCAGGCAGCGCCGGCAGGATGGCGAGGCTAACCCGCCCGTCGGACGGGATGGACACCGCCGCCGCGCCTTCGCTATTGGTCGCTCGTTGTCCCATGGCTTCGATCGCCTTTCGGCGGGAGCCGTCCCTCCAGGAACGCTTGCCGATGCGAGGCCCGCGTCACCTTCCGGCCGTGTTCATCCTTCTCGCCTTCGGTTTCGAGGCGGTGGCCGGGTGCTCGCGGCCGTTGGGGATCGTCCAGAAGGCAAGCGACGGGGCCGAGGCGCTGACGAACAGGGCCGAGGAGACGTTCAAGGACGTTCACGGCAAAGTCGATGCCTTCGGCGACCGCCTCAAGGAGAAGGTCAAGGATCTCGGTGACGACCTCACCACCTGGAAGGCCGACGAGGCGGCGATCACTCCGACGAGTGCCGTTCGCGTCGACCAGGGGCCAATCATCCGCTGATGCCCTGGCCAACGCCGTCAGCGCTGCGGGGCCCCCTCGAGCGGCTTGAAGACGACCTTCCAATCGCGGGCCATGTCGACGACGACCCAGCCGCGCCGCGGGGCCGCCTCGAGCGCTGTGACGAGTTTGCCGGTGCCCTTCGGGTCCGAATCGTAGGCCGATTCACGCACGGCATCGGTGTGGTGAACGATCAAGCCGAAGGATGGCTCGTGTTCGATCGTCGTCCATTCGAGCATCGCCTGGTCGCCGTCGGAGTTTCCGAAGCAGGCCACCGGTCGGCGGCCGATGAAGCGATGGATGCCGACCGGCTTCCCCTCCCGATCGTCGATCAGCTCGATGCCCCCTTCCTTGATGAGCAACGGCCTGTCGTTGCGCAGTTCGTAGCGCACCTTTCCATACGAGCCGATCACCTGACTCGGCGGAATCCCGTAAACCTCCTCAGCCCACACGCGCATGAAGTCGGCACCTCCTCCGGAAACGATGAACGGCGTGAAGCCGTGATCGCGGAGGAGATCGAGGACCTCGAGCATCGGCTGATAGGCGAGATCTGAATAGGGCCGCCCGTGATCGGGATGACGGGCGGTGTCGAGCCAGCGTCGGACACGACTCTGGAAATCATCGACCGTCATCCCGGCGTGCGTTGCCTCGAGAAGCATCGCTCCCTGCCCGGGGCCGGAACGGAGCACCGATGCTACGTCGCCGGCCAGGGCCGCCGTAATCGCCGGGTTCTCCTTCCATTCCGGATGATCCCCCTGAAGGCGCTCGAGTTCGTCGAGGACGAACTGCGCCTGGAACGGGAGCGGGGTCTCGGGCCAAAGGGTGCCGTCGTTGTCGAAGACGGCGATCCGCGCCGCCGGCTCGAGAAAGTCGGGCGAGCCGGGCGTCGTCGTCCGCTCGACAAACTCGAGGATCGCCGTGCGGGCAGGGCTGTCGTGCCAGGACGGGAGCGGATCCGCCGCCGCCGCTTGCGTTGTGAAGACAACGCCGACCAAGAGCAGGGCGAGAACCCGCCACATCATCCTCGGACGCACGAGCAATCGCTCACCACACCTCATCGCATTCCTCCTGAAAAGATCCCTGTACCTGTCAGCCCGCCGGGGCCGGCTGCGGCACTGCGGGCTCCGCCTTCGTCTTCAGCCGTCGCTCCAGATCGTCGACCTTCTCCAAAAGTTTGTGCTGCGATTCCTCGAGCTTACGCACCTGGCTGCGGAGTTCGCTGACCTCGCCCGGGACGAGCGGTTGCTTCGCCCGCAGGGCGGCAAGCGCTCCCTCGGCAGCCTTTCCGGTCCGGTCGGAGGAGCCGTGCTTGGCCAGCCCCTCGAGGAGCGCCTCGGACTGGGGATCGCCGAGCTCGCCGAGCGCGCCGATCGCCGCGAGCCGCACCGATGGCCGGGCATCGAGAAGATGGGGCGTGAGAAAATCCCGGACGGAAGCCTTGTCGTCTCGGAGTCTGCCGAGCTTGCCGGCCGTCCGCAGCGCCGTCCCCAGGACGCGCGGCGGGAAGGCATCGGGCTTCGCTTCCACAAGGCGGATGAGGGGCTGGAGGAGCGTGGCATCCTGATGCTGCCCGAGCGCATCCATCGCCGCTTCGGCCACCTCCTGGCGGTAGGAGTCGGAGCGGAGCGCGTCGAGGATCGTGTCGCGGGCTGCCGGGTCCTGGTATTTCGCCAAGCCGTGGATGGCGACCGCCTGGATCGCCGGATTGATCTCGGTGCCGACGATCGTCACGAGTTGTTCCATGACCCCGGGCCGGTAGTAGGCGGCGATTCCTTCGACGACGCGGCGACGGACGCGGGCGTCGGGCTGGACGAGCGATTTTCGCAGTTCCGAGAGGGCTTCGTCCGATCCAATCGCCTGGAGGGCGTGGGCGGCCTGCTCGCGGACGCCGCGGAAGCCGTCCTCGCGGAGCGTTTGCCCGAGCCGCTCCACGGCGACCCGGGAGCGGGTCTGCTCGAGCCCCTTCACGGCGATGATCCGGCCGATCATGTCGTCGGCGACGTCAAGCTGGGCCAGATGCATCGCTTCCGGCACCGGGAAGTCGACCTTCGCCAGGAGCGTGTAGTGGGGATCGAAGCGGACGAGCTTCGGCTGCCGGTCGAGGGGGAAGTGAAAGTCGTGCGACGTGCCAGTGACGCGCACCGGCCGCTCGACGCTCGTGCCGTCGTCGAAGGTGAAGCGGACATTCGTGTCGAAGGCGAACGTCAGCACCTTGTCGCTGGCCGGCTGTGTCTGCCGGACCGTGACATGAGCGAGCTTCTCCTCAGGATGCCACTGGTAGTCGATGCGGAGATCGGGATGACGGGCATGGTAGAGCCACTGATCGAAGAACCGGTCGAGCGGCTTGCCGCTGAGCTCCTCGAAGACCTGACGAAGATCGTCGGTGGTCACCGTCGCCAGGCTGTGCCGGTCGAGGTACGTCTTCACCGCCTTGCGGTAGAGGTCGTCACCGAAATGGCTGCGGAGCATGTGGAGCACCCAGCCCCCCTTCGGGTAGGCCCGGTAGTCGAACTGCTCGTTGGCGTCTTTGTAGCCCTTCCAGACGACCGGACGGGTATCGTCCCCCTGCGTGAGGATCCGCCCCTCGGCGTCGTTCCAGAGCCCGTAGAGGAGCTCGTCGCGGCCGAACTTGTGGCCGTCGTAGAGATGGGCGTAGTAGGTGGCAAAGCCTTCATTGAGCCAGAGGTGGCTCCAGTCCTTGCAAGTCACGAGATCCCCGAACCACTGGTGGGCCAACTCGTGGGCGTCGAGGCCGCGCGACGAGCGGATCGTCTCGGTCGCCTTCGTGTGAAGCGTCTGGTCGGTGAGGGTGGTGAGGCTCGTATTCTCCATCCCGCCGGCGACGAAGTCCTGGATCGTCACCTGGTCGTACTTGCCCCAGGGATAAGCAACGCCGATGTCGTCCTCGAAGAAGGCCATGATCGAGGCGGTGTCCTCGAAGGAGTTGGCAGCCTCGGCCGCCGTCGACAGCTGGGTGTAGAAGCCGAGCGGCACGTCGCGATGACGCCCCTCGAGCTTGGCGAGATTGCCGGCGACGAGGCAGACCAGATAGCTCACGTGGGGCTTCTCTTGGATCCACTGCACCCGCTTCAGCCCCGTCGCCGCGTCGACCTCCTCGGCCACCTTGCGGCCGTTGGAAAGGACCGTCATCTCCGGGGGAACGTGGCAGATGACCTCGGTGGTGGAGCGCTCGTTGGGGTA